>DASURT010000207.1:0-2286 GCA_036375515.1 Sphingomicrobium sp. | reverse complement strand
CCGGGAATCGGTTCGCTGCCCCCTGCATCATGCCTGTTTCGACCTCCGGACCGGAGCTGCCCTTCGCGCTCCCGCGCTCGATCCGCTCGATCGATGGGCCGTCGAGATCGAAGGCGACCGGGCGGTGGTGCGGGGCAAGCTCGATGCTCAGCCTCGTTCGACGGCGTTCGCGGCAAGCGACGTGGGCAAGATCGTCATCGTCGGCGGCGGAGCGGCGGGCCTCGCCTGCGCCAACGAGCTGCGGCGTCTCGGCTTCGTGGGAGGCGTGACCATCCTGAGCGCCGACGGCGACCCGCCCTGCGATCGCCCGAACCTCTCGAAGGACTATCTCGCGGGAACCGCGGCCGAGGAGTGGCTGTGGCTGCGCGGCGACGACTGGTATCCGGACAACGAGATCGATTTGCGGCTCTCGACCGAGGTCACGCGCATCGATGCCGCCGCGCGCATTGTGCGTTGCGCTTCGGGGAGCGAGCTGCCGTTCGACCGGCTCCTCATCGCCACGGGCTCCGAACCGAATCGATTGATGGTGCCGGGATTCGACCGGGAGAACGTGTTCACCTTGCGCTCGGTCGCGGATGCGCGGGCGATTGCGGGCAAGGCGCAGCCGGGTGCGCGCGCGGTGATCGTCGGCGCGAGCTTCATCGCGCTGGAGGCCGCGTCCGCATTGCGGCGACGCCAGGTGGAGGTCACCATCGTCTCGGTTGGAGAGGTGCCGCTCGACCATGTGTTCGGAAGCGAGATCGGCAAGCATCTGCAGGAGCTCCACGAACGACACGGAGTGAACTTCCGCATGAGTTCGGTGGTCAGCGGGTTCGACGGCCGTTCGGTGAAAATCGCCGCCGGCGAGAGCATCGAGGCCGATTTCGTGCTGGTCGGGATCGGCGTGCGCCCGCGGACGGCGGTCGCCGAATCGGCCGGCGTGGCGGTCGAAGGCGGCGTCCTCGTCGACGCCAGTCTCCAGACCAGTGTCCCGGGCATCTATGCGGCCGGCGACATTGCCGCCTATCCGAACCCGGTTTCGGGCGAACCGGTCCGTATCGAACACTGGGTCACGGCCGAACGGCAAGGCCAGGTGGCGGCCGCCAACATGCTAGGCGCGAGCAAGCGCTTCGATGCGGTCCCCTTTTTCTGGACCGAGCAGTTCGGCGTCACGATCCGATACGCGGGGCGCGCGAGCGGCTGGGACACGGTCGTCGTGGAAGGCAGCTTCAAAGGCGGTTCGCTGATCGCCCGTTACTTTGTCGAGGGGGTGCACTGCGCAACCGCATCGATCGGCCGAGACCGGCAAAACCTCGAAGACGAGCGGATGCTGGAAAATCGTGTTCACACCAATGGGAGGGTCGCTTGTGAACCTGAGTGAGTACAATTCCTTCACCGTCGTCGACAGCGAGCCGTTCCAGTGCGGCGAGACACAGAGGGGGCCGAGCCGGCCGGAAGTCGAGCGCGCGGTTCGCACGTTGATCGCGGCGACCGGCGACGATCCCGGCCGCGAAGGCCTGCGCGACACTCCGGAGCGGGTGGCACGCGCCTATCAGGAGTGGTTCGCGGGCTACGCGGTCGACCCGAAATCCCATCTCGGCCGCATCTTTGACGAGACCGAGGGCTACGACGACACGGTTCTCCTGCGTGACATTCCGGTCGTCTCCACGTGCGAGCATCACATGGCGCCGATCACCGGCAGGGCTCATGTCGCCTATAGGCCCCAGGGACGCGTCGTGGGAATTTCCAAGCTGTCGCGGCTGGTCGACGGGTTCGCGCGCAGGCTGCAGCTGCAGGAGCGCCTCACCAACCAGATTGCTCACGCCCTCGACGATACGCTTCGCCCCAAGGGCGTCGCCGTGGTGATCGAGGCCAGCCACGCCTGCATGACCAGCCGGGGAGTCAACCAGCACGATGTTTCGATGGTCACGAAGTGCTGGCTCGGCGAATTCAAGGCGGATCCGGAACTTCGGCGGGAGTTGATGGACTCGATCCGCGGTCGTTGCTGCGACTGAACGAACGAAGCGGCCGGTCCCGAGGGGGTCCGACCGCTCCGGCGAGGTGCGTTCGTGTCTCGCTAGAGACCACCCCGCAAGGCTTCCTAACGTTTCCCTCGGCGGGGCGCTCCGGCGCCGCCGCGGCTGTCCCGGCGTGACACACAGTCAACCCTCGAGCGCGGCCATCAGGCTTGCGTTGCCGCCCGCCGCCGTGGTGTCGATGCAGGTAACGCGCTCGGTCGCGAAGCGCGCGACATAATGCGGCCCGCCGGCTTTTGGCCCGGTGCCGGAGAGTCCCTCGCCGCCGAAC
>DASURT010000206.1:0-3517 GCA_036375515.1 Sphingomicrobium sp. | reverse complement strand
GCCACGCCCACCATTTTCCTTGAACGACTGCTTGCACCCAAGGCCGATGCGCCGCGGCTGAGGCAGATGGCCTGCCGCGTTCGGCGGAGCCGGGAACGACGCTAGCCTCCGGGCGTTCGCGTCCGTGGGCGCGACGGTTAAGCCGGGAGAGGAGTCATGAGCGCGAACGGACTCGAAGTCTTCGACAGAACGCTGGAAACGACC
Organism: Sphingomicrobium sp.; assembly: GCA_036375515.1. Classification (GTDB taxonomy): domain Bacteria; phylum Pseudomonadota; class Alphaproteobacteria; order Sphingomonadales; family Sphingomonadaceae; genus Sphingomicrobium. Next base: position 3,313 of record DASURT010000206.1, on the reverse strand, counting down.
CACATCTGGCTGAACGAGATCTGCAACGACCTCGGGCCCGACAAGCAGGTCGCGTGGAAGGTTCTGTCGACCGTCCTCCACAAGCTCCGCGACCGGCTCACGCTGAACCTTGCCGCGCATCTTGGGGCGCAGCTGCCGCTCCTCGTCCGCGGCGTCTATTACGACCAGTTCGAGCCGGGGAAGATGCCGAGCGAGTTCCGCAGCCGCGAGGAATTCGTCGCCGAGGTGGCGGAATGGCTGAGCGATACCCGGCCGGTCGATCCGCAAGAGGCGATCCGCTCGGTGTTCCGGGTGCTGTCGCGCCACATCTCGGAAGGACAGATCAGCAAGGTGCGCGATGCGCTTCCCAAGAGTCTCCGGCAAATGTGGGAGTCAGCCGAAGACCCGACGATGATGGTCGGCGAGCCGCTGATCCTGACGGAAGATCGGGCGGTTTAACCTCTATCAGCCTCGGTTATGTGCCGATCGAGCCTCGCGACGCGTGATGGAGCGGAGCAGAGTCCCCAGATCGCTTAGCCGCCGTGCGGATCGCCTGCTCGAAGTTTCTCGCCGGCTCAACGCACCGCGCGGAGAGAGTTGACTGCGCGCGCATCTTGAAATCATTTCATGGGCGCGTCAGCCGGCGCAAGGTTACCGCGAATTCATGATCTCAACGGTTTCGTTTGTCCGCCGATGCGCGTTACGGATGTGAATTGAAGGGCAGGTGTCGTGGCCATCGTACCGGATTCCTTCCGAAAGCTCCCGGGCGAGCGACCCATCCTCGGCATCGCTGTAGGTACGGCATTTCTCGTGTTCGCCTTCAGCGTGCATTGGCTCCTGGGCGATTTCAGAGAAGGTTTCGGTCCCATCGCGTTTCTGCCGGGAATTCTGCTGAGCGGCCTGTTTGGCGGCATCGGCATTGGCTTGGGATTCGCGGCGATCAGCACATTCATCGCGTGGGTGTGGTTCTTCCCGCCCTTTGGGACGTTCATCCTGGCCACGCCGAACCGCATCTCCATGGTCACCTTCGTGCTGACCGCAGCCCTCGAGCTCTACGTCATTTGGCGCCTCAATCTCGCGATGCATGCGCTCGCCCAATCGCAGGAGCGCTCGAACACCCTGTTCCGCGAGTTGCAGCACAGGGTCGCGAACAACCTTCAGTTCGTGTCCGCGCTCTTGTGGCTGCGAAGGAAAGCGCTGTCGTCGACGAGCCCCGGGGCCGAAGCGCTTGACGCTGCCCGGGGCCGACTCGACATGATGGCGCGCGTGCATCGCCGCCTGCATGACCCAAAATCCGTCGAGGCCCCGATCGACGAGCATCTAAGGAACCTGTGCGCGGATCTCATCCAGGCGAGCAATACGCCGGCGGTGCGGCTGACCGTCGAGGCGGACCATGTCGCGCTCGACCATGAATCCCTGATGTCCGTCTCGCTGATCGTTGCCGAGCTTGTCACCAACAGCCTGAAGCATGCCTTCAGGGGCCGCGCCGATGGAGCAATCACGGTGAAGATCGGCTGTTCGAGAGGATTGTGCACTTTGTCCGTCGCGGACGACGGTCCGGGGATGCCGGACAGCTTCGACAGACCCGGAACCGGGAGCCTGGGCCAGGGCATCCTGCAAAGCCTGGTGGGCCAGTTCCATGGCAAGATTTCCTATGAGCGAGATCACGGAACAGTGGCTAAGGTCGTGTTCCCGTGCGAGCCCGTGCGGTCAGGTCGCAGAAGGCTCGGGCCGGCTGATGCCAATTCCCCGGAGTGAGGGTTCTTACAGGCAGGCTTGCAGGTAGGGCTGGTCGAAGCCGAACTGCTTGGCCTTGTCGAGCGTGTAGGGCCTGAGGCCCATCGAGCGATATTCGCCGACGATCTTCCCGTCGGCGGTCTCGTCGAGATATTCGAACTTGAACAGCTCCTGGGTGACGATCACGTCGCCCTCCATCCCGATCACCTCGGTGATGTTCGTGGTCCGGCGCGAGCCGTCGCGAAGGCGCTTCACCTGGACGATGAGGTCGACCGAATCCGCGATCTGGCGACTGATCGCCTCCTTCGGGATCTTGATGTCCGACATCATCACCATGTTCTCCATGCGCGCGAGGCATTCGCGCGGGGAGTTGGAGTGAAGCGTCGCCATCGAGCCGTCGTGGCCGGTGTTCATCGCGGCCAGCAGGTCGAAGCACTCCTGGCCGCGAATCTCGCCCAGGATGATGCGGTCGGGGCGCATGCGCAGCGCGTTGATGACGAGGTCGCGGATGGTGATCTGACCCTGGCCTTCGAGGTTCGCCGGGCGGGTCTCGAGCGGCAGCCAGTGCGGCTGCTGAAGGCGAAGCTCGGCCGCGTCCTCGATGGTGATCACGCGCTCGCCCGGGTCGATCATCTTCGAGAGGGCATTGAGCATCGTCGTCTTGCCCGAGCCGGTGCCGCCCGAGATGATGACGTTCATGCGCGTGGCGCCGGCGATCTTCAGCACCGTCGCCATCTTGTCCGACATCGAGCCGAAGCCCTTCATCATGTCGATCGTGATCGGCTTTTCGGAGAATTTGCGGATTGAGATGGCCGTGCCCCGCAGCGACAGCGGCGGGATGATCACGTTGACGCGGCTTCCGTCCTGGAGGCGCGCGTCGCAGAGCGGGGTGGTCTGGTCGATCCGTCGACCGACCTTGTTCACGATGCGCTGGGCGATCTGGAACAGATGCTCCTCGTCGCGGAACTGGATCTGCGCCAGCTCGAGCTTGCCCTTGCGCTCGACGTAGGTCTGCTCGGGCCCGTTGACCATGATGTCGCTGATCGCCGGATCGGCGAGCAGTTCCTCGAGCGGGCCGAGGCCCAGAAGCTCGTCGACGAGCACTTTCTCGAGGGCGAACTGCTCGCGCCGGTTGAGCGTGATTTTCAGTTCGGCGAGCACCTCGCCGATGATCGGGCGGAATTCCTCGGCGAGCTCGTCCTTGCTGAGCGTCGCCGCGGCTTCGGGGTCGACGCGCTCGAGCAGGCGCGGAAGGACCTGCTCCTTGATCCGATGGACGGCGGCTTCGAACCCTTCCGCCTTGCTGCTGCCCTGCTCGCCGCTCGCGTTCTGGCGCGCCGTGAGGCGGTCCATTGCCGCACCTGTGGGGCCGGAAGGCTCCTGGCCTTCGGTTTCGACGGTGGGCTCGAGATCCTCGAGCGGCGGGAACTGGTCGCCGCCTTCAGGACTCGCGGGCTTGGACGAAGGCGAAGACGGGCCGCTCTTCATCGGCTTGGCCACGCCGAAGCTCGGCCGCCCGCCGCTCACCCCGCCACGCTTACCGAATGCGCTCATTCCCACCCTACTCACGGTTTCCGCTGAAGATCGGGGTGGTGAA
>DASURT010000205.1:0-4284 GCA_036375515.1 Sphingomicrobium sp. | reverse complement strand
GAGTGTCGGAGCTGCGACCGGAGGTGGAAGCGAATTTCCCGGGAGCGCATGCGAGAGGCGACGAAAGAGTGAGGCGCCGGCGGAAGGCGGTCGAAGGCCCGCAGCAAGAGCGATCGAGGCATCGTGATCCCGAGCGCCCGCGCTTCTTGCCGAGCGTCGACGGCAAGTGGTAGCGTCGCGAAAAGGACGCTCTCGAGGCCAACGACTGCCGAAACGCGCCTTCCCGCTTCGAGGAACGAGCGCGATTCGTGCAGAGGGGCGCACGACATGACGCGTCATCGCAAGGAAGCCGTAGCGGGCTGCGACGGATTGCCACGATTGGAGGGACCCGATGGACCACATCGACGAGCGCTTCGGAGGCTCGATCGGAGACCTGCGCGCGCTTCGGAAACCCGGACCGGAGACGTCGGGGCGCCGGTCGCGCGCACTGCGGGCAGCGAGCGTCGGAGCGCAAGCCGTCGGTGCCCTTGCCTTGGGCGCGATCGCAATCGGCGCGCTGGCCTTGGCGGCTCTGGCGATCGGTAGACTGGCTATCGGCCGTGCCCGGATCGGGCGGCTGGAAATCGACGATCTGGTCGTGCGTCGGCTTCGCGTCACCGAAGGGCTTCAGGTCCCATCGGACGCGGGTCCCGGGGACCAAGCGGCACACGATCGCGATCTTCCCGAACAAGCGAGCGAGAAACGCCATGTCGCAACTGCGCGTACATAGCTTCTCGATCTCGGTCGACGGCTACGGTGCCGGACCGAGTCAGGATCTGCAGCACCCGCTGGGAGTGGGCGGTCCGGAACTGTTCGACTGGTTCTTCCATACGCGGACCTGGCAGCGCATGCACGGAGGTGAAGGTGGCGAAACGGGCGCGGACGACGAGATTGCGGCTCGAGGCTTCGCCGGAATCGGCGCCTGGATCATCGGCCGGAACATGTTCGGTCCCGTCCGGGGGCCGTGGCCCGATGACGCCTGGAAAGGTTGGTGGGGTGACGAGCCGCCCTATCACGTGCCCGTCTTCGTCCTGACCCGTCACGCGCGGGCGCCGCTGGCGATGCGGGGCGGCACGGTGTTTCATTTCGTCACCGAGGGCATTCACGCCGCGCTCCAGCAGGCGAGAGATGCTGCCGGCCGCCTCGACATCCGACTGGGCGGCGGCGTCGCCACGATTCGGCAGTACTTGCGCGCCGCCCTTGTCGATGAGCTGCATCTCGCCGTTGCGCCCGTCCTGCTCGGTACCGGAGAGCACCTGCTGAGCGGCATCGATACCCGGGCGTTGGGCTACGACTGCGCGGAGCACATCGCAGGCGTTCGTGCCGCCGCGCATGTCGTTCTGCGCAAGCGCGTGTAGGGTCGCGTCACACTGCTACGCGAGTTTGCCGCCGGCGCGCGGGAATCGCGTTGCGACCGGTCCTCCGGTGGACACCCCGTGCGATCGGCTACTTCGAGATGACCTCCCACTTGCCGTTCTTCACCTGGGAGATCGTCATCAGCCCGTGCGTCAGGTCTCCATTGTCGTCGAACTCGATGCTCGCGGTGACGCCCGGGTAGCGGATCTTCCTGAGCGCAGGCAGATACTTCGCCGGATCCGTGGAGTTGGCGGCCTTCATCGCCGCGGCGATCAGCATCACGCCATCGTAGAAATACGGAGCGTACAGGCCGATATCCTGGCCGAATTGCGCCTTGTACTTGTCCGCGAACGCCTTGCCGCCGGGGCGCGATTCCAGGACCGCTCCCGGCGTCGACGCGATGTGGCCTTCGGCGGCCGGCCCGGCGAGCGATATGAACTTCGCCGAGTTCATCGTTTCGCCGCCCATCAGCGTCGTCTTCATCCCCAGCGTCTGGAGTTGCCGTGCCATCGGTCCTGCCTGCTGATCGTAGCCGCCGAAAAAGATCGCGTCGGGCCGCTTGCCCTTGATCGAAGTCAGCAACGACGCGAAATCGACCGCCTTGTCGTTCGTGTGCTCGTGCGCGACGACCTGGCCGCCGGAGGCCTTGACCGCCCGCTCGAATTCGTCCGCCAATCCCTGGCCGTAGGCAGTCGAATCGTCGATGACCGCCAGCCGTTTCAGCTTCAAAGTCTTCACCGCATATTCGCCCAGCGCCTTGCCCTGCTTGCCGTCGTCGGCCATCAGGCGGAACGCCGTCTTGAAGCCCTGGTGGGTGTACTTGACGTTCGTCGATACGGAAAGCTCCGGAACCCCGGCATCGCTGTAGACCTTCGACGCGGGAATCGTTACGCCCGAGTTGAAGTGTCCGACGACGCCCGCGACCTTGGCGTCGACCAGCTTTTGCGCGATCACCGGCCCGAGCTTGGGCTCCGCCTGATCGTCCTCTGCGACGAGCTCGAACTTGACCGCCTTGCCGCCGATCTTGAGTGGCTGGGCATTGAGCTCCCGTATCGCAAGCTCGGCGCCGTTTTGATTATCCTTGCCGTAGCTCGCCTGTCCCCCGGTCAACGGCGACGCAAAGCCGATCTTGACGACGTCCTGTGCGCTCACCGCTCCGGTCAGCGCACCGAAGGCGGCCAGCGCCGCCGCCAACACAATGTTGCTCTTCATGTGGAATCCTCCCGCTCGCTTGGCGCCCTTCACGAGCATGTCTGCCCACCGGCGCCACCGAAACTCAAGTCTACCCCGGCCACAGCCCGAGGGCACCGCAACGATGCGTCTCCGCCTTGATTGGCGGCCTCGGTTCCGATGAGAATCAAACCGTGAGCGGCGCCCCGACGGCCGCAACGAACCCGAAGCCTGCACCGATGAGCGCTTTCGCTACCATGCTGCTTTCCGCAGCGCCGACCACCGTGGCTCCCGACGGCTCCGGCGTGCGCCCTCTGCTCAGCTTGCCCGGTGTGAGCATGGCCCACTTCGAGCTGGGCGCCGGCGGAGTGGCACGCGCGGTCACGCATCGCACCGTCGCCGAGGTCTGGTTCGTCGTGTCGGGTCGCGGCGAAATGTGGCGCTCTGGCCCGGCGCGGGGGAAGCCGTTTCAGTTCCAGACTCGGATCCCTTTCGGTTAGCATGAGCCGTCCGTCAACGCGCGGCGAGCCGGCCGCGTTCATCGTCAACGCTCACCGGCATCCACGATGCGAGGTTACATGCCAGGTTCAACGTTCCCCGTTGCCGTCGTCGCCGCTGAAGCACCGCTTCGGGCGAAGCCGACGAGCTATCCGGAGCCGTTCGCGTCGCAGATGGCGGGCAGGCGCAAGCAGCCTTTGGGAGATCTGTTCGGGCTCACCAATTTCGGAGTCAATCTGACCCGGCTTCTTCCGGGGGCGGTGTCCGCGCTGCGCCATGCCCACACGAAGCAGGACGAGTTCGTCTACGTCCTGCAGGGGCACCCAACGCTACACACGGACGAAGGCCGCACGAGGCTGTCCCCGGGCACGTGTGCCGGGTTCAAGGCCGGGTCGGGCAACGGCCATCATTTGATCAACGAAACCGGGGAAGACGTGCTGTATCTCGAGGTGGGAGACAGAACTCCCGGTGATGAAGGGAGCTATCCCGACGACGACCTGAAGGCGCTGATGGTCGACGGAAGGTGGAAGTTCGTGCACAAGGACGGCTCGCCGTACTGATCGATGCTTTCTCATCGACATGAGCAATGGCCCGTGCCGCGGCACGCCGAGGCGCACCGCTCATGCCGGACGTCGGGCGACATCAGCGATCTACGCAATCGCCTTCGGAGGTACCTCCCGGCAGCCTCGGCGGCCATGAGAAGCGGCCATGAGAACCTGCGTGCCCATGCGCGACCGCGGCATCGCCGTTGATTGCCCGGCCTGTGCCCAGGGACCCACTTCCACCCGCACCGCAGACATGATGCGAACCAACTACGTCCTCGTGGACTTCGAGAACGTCCAGCCAAGGGACCTTGGCTTGCTCAAGGACGGACCATTCAAGCTGAAGATGTTTCTTGGACCGACGCAGGCGAAGGTGCCGGTCGCGGTGGCTGCTGCAATCCAGACCCTCGGCAGCAACGCAGAATACGTGGTTCTGGAGGCAGCCGGAAACAACGCTCTGGACTTTCACATTGCGTACTACGTCGGCGTTCTGTCGGCAGGAGATCCTACCGCCTATTTCCACATCATTTCCAGGGACTCCGGCTTCGACCCCCTGATCAAGCACCTGAAGGCCAGGAAGGTCTCCGCCGAGCGCTCCGCGTGCATAGCCGACATTCCGTATTTCAAGCCGGCTCTTCCGGCGACCCCGGAGGCTCAGATCGAACTTGTCGTTGCCGACCTCATCCGTCGCAAAGCCTCGCGGCCGCGGACTCAGAAGACGCTTCTCAGCACATTGCAC
>DASURT010000204.1:0-3210 GCA_036375515.1 Sphingomicrobium sp. | reverse complement strand
GTTGAGGTCGTTGAGGCGAGTCAGCTGACGCGTGGCCCCGCCGCTCGAGACGGCGACGTCGGCGGGGCGATCGTATGGGCTGACCGTGAAGGCGACGGCCCCGTTGCGGGCAATGCTGAAATTGCCGCCCGCGTACGGCCGATCATAGTCCGCTGCAGCCGCGTCGCGCGTGATCGGTCTGACGCTGCCGTCGAGGCCGATGCGTGACACCGTGACCGAACCGCCTTCCTCATAAGCGGCATAGAGCGACCGGCCGTCCGGTCCCCACTCGATCTGGCCGATGTCGCGGTCGAGCGCCGGTGCGATCCTGTGCGGCGCACCGCCGTTCGCGCTCATCACGTAAATATGGCTCTGCTCGAACGCTTTCGGACTGTCGTCGAAACCGAGATAGGCAATCATCCGGCCGTCGGGGGATACCTCGGGGGCAGCATCGGGGCCGTTACGGTCGGTAAGCTGGGTCAGCTGGTCCGAAGCGACGTCGAGGCGGTAGATCTCGCTGTCGCGGCCGGCGAGCTCCCAATCCGGCTTGCGAAGCGCGCTGAAAAGGATGGCGCGGCCGTCAACGGTCCATTCGGGTGCGCCGTCATGATAGGCGCCGAACGTGAGCTGGCGGGGCGCCCCGCCGTCGGCATCGACCATGAAGACCTTGTCGAAGCCCGGCTTGACGTAGCCGTCGTCATCGGTGCGGTAGGTGACCTTGTCGATGATCTCGAGCGGTTTGGCCCAGTTAGCACCCTCCGGCTTGTCCGGGGCCGAGCCGAGCTTCGCGCCCTCGTCGGGGACGGTCATCAGATAGGCGATTCGCCGTCCGTCGGGCGACCAGCTGATTGCTCGCGGGCTATCGGGCAGCCCGGTGACGCGGACCGTTTGGCCGGTGTCCATCCACCGCACGAACAGCTGTCGTGCTCCGCCCTCCGCGGTCGACACGTAAGCGAGGCGGCGACCGTCGCGCGACCAGCGCGGGCTGGAATGATCGCCGGTGCCGGTGACCAACGGACGCTGCTCGCCGGTCGCGAGATTGATCAGCCAGATCGACGAACGCGCCTTGTCCGTCATGATGTCGGCCGAGCGGCGGACGTAGGCGACGCTCCGTCCATCCGGGCTGATCTGCGGATCGGACGCGGCGCTGAGATCGAACAGGTCGCGCCCGGTGAAGGCCGGGTTGGGCGCTTCGGCCGGCTTGGCGGCGGCGGGGGCAGGCAGGACAATGGCGGCAACAAGCGCCGCGACCGAGGCGGTTGAACGGATTAGACTCACAAGAACTCCCCTCCGGGTGAAGGGGAGCAGGATTCAACTTTCGAACAGCCTCGGCAAGCGCCTTCTCGACAAACGGCAGTGCCGCCGGACCCGAAGAAATGATAGGGAGCCCATCGCCGTGCCACTCCAAATGAAAGGCACTCCGATGGCGAAGATCCTTTGCGTCCTCTACGACGATCCGGTCGACGGTTATCCGACCAGCTATCCACGTGATGCCCTCCCGAAAATCGAGCGCTATCCCGACGGGCAGACCCTGCCGACGCCGAGCGCGATCGACTTCAAGCCTGGCCAGTTACTTGGCAGCGTTTCGGGCGAGCTCGGTCTTCGGAAATATCTCGAAAGCCAGGGGCATGAGCTCATCGTCACGTCCGACAAGGACGGGCCCGACAGCCGGTTCGAGCATGAGCTGGTCGATGCCGACGTCGTCATCTCCCAACCATTCTGGCCGGCCTATCTGACCGCCGAGCGCATCGCCAAGGCGAAGAACCTCAAGCTGGCAATTACTGCGGGCATCGGCTCCGATCATGTCGATCTACAGGCAGCGGGCGAGCGCGGAATCACGGTCGCCGAGGTCACCTACTGCAATTCGATCAGCGTTTCCGAGCATGTGGTGATGATGATCCTCTCGCTGGCGCGCAATTACCTCCCGTCATGGGAAGTCGTGAAGGCGGGCGGCTGGAACATCGCCGATTGCGCCGCGCGCTCGTACGACATCGAGGGGATGCATGTCGGGACCGTCGCCGCGGGGCGGATCGGCTCGGCGGTGCTCCGCAGGCTCAAGCCGTTCGACGTCCATCTTCACTACACGGACCGGCACCGCCTGCTGGCCGAGGTCGAGCGCGAACTCGGCGTGACCTTCCACGAGACGGCGGCGGACATGGTGCCCCATTGCGACGTGGTGACGATCAACGCGCCGCTCCATCCGGAAACTGAGAATTTGTTCGACGAGCAGATGATCTCGAAGATGAAGCGCGGCGCATACCTGGTGAACACCGCGCGCGGGAAGATCGTGAACCGCGACGCAGTCGCCGCCGCGCTCCGGAGCGGACAGCTGGCCGGCTATGCGGGCGATGTCTGGTTCCCGCAACCGGCACCACGCGACCATCCGTGGCGGACCATGCCTCACCACGGAATGACGCCGCATATCTCGGGTACATCTCTATCCGCCCAGGCGCGATATGCGGCGGGCACGCGCGAGATCCTCGAATGCTTCCTCGAGGGCAGACCGATCCGCGAGGAATATCTGATCGTCGACGGCGGCAAGCTCGCGGGCGCGGGGGCGCACAGCTACAGCGAAGGCGACGCGACCAAAGGATCGGAGGAAGCGGAGCGCTTCAAGGCGCAAATGCCACCGATCCCTGCATAAGGAAGGGCCGGGATTTAAGCCCCGGCCCCCAGTTCTGAAGCAGGTCGATCTACTCCGCCGCGGGGGCGGTTCCGCCAGCCTTCTTCCTGGCCTTGGCGGGAACCTTGTCCGCCTTGGCCTTGCCGTTCTTGCCCCTGGGCGCCTTGGGCGGTGCGGGGGTAAGCTCGAAGGCGGGCGCATTGTCCTTGATCCGGACCTTGACCTCGCCGCCGTTGACCAGCTTGCCGAACAGCAGCTCCTCGGCCAGCGGCTGCTTGATCTTCTCCTGCACCAGGCGGCCCATCGGACGGGCGCCGTAGAGCTTGTCGTAGCCGCGCTCGACCAGCCACGCCCGGGCCTGGTCGTCGAGGTCGATGTGGACGTTGCGGTCGGCCAGCTGCAGCTCCAATTGCAGGATGAACTTGTCGACGACGCGCGCGACGACCGCCGGCGGCAGGTAGGAGAAGGGCACGATCGCATCCAGGCGGTTGCGGAACTCGGGCGTGAACATCTTCTTGACCGCGTCCTCCTGCGCGTCCTCGCGGCTCGACGCGCCGAACCCGATGCCCTCGCGCGCCATGTCCATCGCGCCCGCGTTCGTCGTCATG
>DASURT010000203.1:0-3175 GCA_036375515.1 Sphingomicrobium sp. | reverse complement strand
CATTTCGCCGGGCCCATCCTCAAGACCGAGATCGAACATTTGCCCGGTCGCGGCGAGCTCGAGCTCGAGAGCGGCTATCTGTTCGCGCTTGGCCAGGCACGCGATGAAACCGATGGCCAGTTCCGTTTGCTGCTCGAATATGAGGCGCATTTCTAGGCGAGGCGCGTCGGGCGCGCTAAGGGCTCGGGAAATGTCCGCGTCCTACCCCTACCTCCGCATGCGCCGGGGCCGCTCGTCGGCGTGGATGCGCGCGATGCTCGCCGAGCACCGGCTGCACCCCAGCGACTTCATCTGGCCTTTGTTCGTCTGCGAGGGCGAAAATTGCGAGGAGCCGATCGGCGCCCTTCCGGGCGTCAGCCGCTGGAGCGTCGACAAGCTCCCGGCCCGAGTCCGCCTCGCCGCCGAGCTCGGCATCCCCTGCGTCGCCTTGTTCCCGAACACGCCCGAGGGGCTGCGTACCGAAGACGCCCGCGAGGCGCTGAACCGCGACAACCTCGTCTGCCGAGCGATCAGGGCGATCAAGGACGCGGTCCCGGAGATCGGCGTGCTGACCGACGTGGCGCTCGACCCCTATACCAGCCACGGCCACGACGGGCTGGTCGATGAGGCCGGCAACGTCGTCAACGACGACACGGTGAAGGTCCTGGCCGACCAGGCCCTGGTCCAGGCCGAGGCCGGCGCCGACATCGTCGCTCCGTCGGACATGATGGACGGCCGCATCGCCGCGATCCGCTCGGCGCTCGAGGAGGCCGGGCACCAGAATGTCGCGATCATGGCCTATGCCGCCAAATATGCCTCCGCCTTCTACGGTCCGTTCCGCGAGGCGGTTGGAAGCCTGGGCCGCCTCAAGGGCGACAAGCGCACCTACCAGATGGACCCGGCGAACATCGAGGAAGCGCTGCGCGAGGTCGAGCTCGACCTCGCCGAGGGCGCCGATTTCGTCATGGTCAAGCCGGGCCTGCCCTATCTCGACGTGCTCGCCCGGGTTAGGCAAGCGTTCGGGGTTCCGACCTTCGCCTATCAGGTGAGCGGAGAGTATGCGATGATCGAGGCCGCGGCGGCAGCTGGCGCGGGCGACCGCGACGCCTTGATTCTCGAAACCTTGCTGGCCTTCAAGCGCGCCGGTGCGACTGGAGTGCTCACCTATCACGCGCTCGATGCCGCGCGGCTGATCGCCAGCTGATGATCGATCAGTTGAAGACGGAGATCGAGCGGCTGCGCGAGGCTTCCGCCGCGCTCGAGCCGGACGCCGCCGAGCGGCGCGAGTTGGGTGTCCGAGCACTGGAACACGCCTTCGATTATTGGGACCAGGTCGAGCAGGCGCCGAGCAACCGCCCATGGTCCGAGGTCTTCTCCCAGCGCCTCGACCCCGAGTTCGCGGAAGAGGGGCGCGAGCCCGCCGCCGTGCTCGACTATGTCGCCCAGTGCATCGACCGGCCGGGATTCGCGACCACGTCCCCGCGCTTCATGGCCTATATCCCCGGCGGCGGGCTGGTCCACTCGGCGCTCGGCGATCTGCTCGCCGCCACCTCGAACAAATATTCGGGCTTCGCGTCGGCGAGTCCCGGTGCTGTCCGCATCGAAAATGCCTGCGCCGCCTGGCTGGCGAGCGTGATCGGCTTTCCCGAAGGCTCCGCGGGAACGCTCACATCCGGTGGAAGCATCGCCAATTTGACGGCGATCGTTGCCGCGCGGGAGGCGCGAGATGCCGAGGGCGGCGGGGCCGTCTATGTCACGCGCTTCGCCCATTACTGCATCGAAAAGGCGCTGCACATCGCGGGCCGCGCCCGCAATCCGCGCCGATTGATCGCGACCGACGAAGCCTATCGCATGTCGGCCGAAGCGCTGAGCCAGGCGCTTGAGGAAGACCGGCGCAACGGCATCCGGCCGTGGCTCGTCGTTGCTTCGGCCGGAACGGTCGACACCGGCGCGATCGATCCGCTGCCCGAGATTGCGGAGCTCTGCCGGCGCCACGGCGCCTGGCTGCACGTCGATGGAGCCTATGGCGGCCTGTTCGCCCTGTGCGAGGAGGGGCGAGCGTTGCTTCGCGGGATCGAACAGGCCGACAGCGTCGCCCTCGACCCGCACAAGACCTTGTTCCTGCCCTACGGCACCGGCGCGGCGCTGGTTCGCGACGGCCGGCTGCTCAGCCAGGCGTTCAGCGCGACCGGCGAATATATCCGGCCATTGGGCGAGTCCGAGGTCGGCCCGTCGCCCGCCGATTTGTCGCCCGAACTCACGCGCCATTTCCGCGCGCTTCGCCTGTGGCTGCCGCTGCAGATCGCGGGCATCGCCGCGTTTCGAGCCGCCCAGGCCGAAAAGCTCGCGCTCGCGCGCTATCTCCACGCGCGCCTGTCCGAGCTCCACGGCTGGGATCCGGGCCCGGCCCCCGATCTCTCGGTCGTCGCCTTCCGCTATCTGCCCGAGAGCGGGGACGCCGATGAGTTCAACGAACGCCTGATCCGCCACATCCAGCAGGAAGGCCGGGTGATGCTGAGCGGCACCCGGATCGACGGTCGCTTCCTGTTGCGCTGCGCGATCCTCTGCTTCCGGACGCACATCGAGCATGTCGACGACGTGGTCGACGCACTGGTCCGGGGGGTGGAAGCGCTGTCCTAGATTCCAAGGCGCCGCTGGATCGCCTTGATCGCGTCGGCCTGGCGTTGGTCGATCGCGAAGACCTCGGCGCCCGCGCCTTGGACCGCCGCCAGGTCGGCCGGGGCCAGCCCGCCCTGGCTCTGGAGCATGGTCGCGCCGATCCCGTCGATGTCGCCGAGAGCATTGATCGTCGGGTCGCGCGCCGCGATCGCCGCCGACAGCGCTTCCTGGGCGACGACCCAGCTATCGCTCCGCGGGTCGCCGGCCGACGCGGCGAGCCGCTCGGCCTGCTCGACGAGCGGGCGGAACGTCACGTCGCCGCCTTGCGCCTGGTTCACCAGCTCCGAGAGCCGGGCGGCGAGGGCGGGGCTGACCGGCCGATCGTTCATCGGGCGGACCACCGGGACGCGCGGATCGATCTTTTCGGCGGCGCGCGGCTGGAGCGAGGGGAAGGGCCCGCCCGCGGGGGCGCAGGCGCCCAGAGAGAACGTGATGAGGAGCGGCGTCGCGCGCATTGCCACGGCTCTAATGGGAAAATGGCGCGCCCGAAAGGATCGAACCCCCGCGGCCGGACGGC
>DASURT010000202.1:0-4087 GCA_036375515.1 Sphingomicrobium sp. | reverse complement strand
CGCAGCCGTTCAAACCGTTGCGCCGGGCAGATGAGCCCGCCGGTGCAGCGGACGTCGACCTCGCCTTCCTCACTCACGGCTTCGCTGCCGCATTCGGGGCAGCGGTCAGGGAACACGTAGGGGGGGCGCGGCTTGTCACGCGTAAGGTTCTCGACGACCTGCGGGATCACGTCGCCGGCGCGCTGGATGCGCACCCGGTCGCCGATGCGCAGGCCCAGCCGCGCGATCTCGTCGCGGTTGTGGAGCGTGACGTTGGCGACGATCACGCCTCCGACCCCGACCGGCTTTAAGCGCCCCACGGGCGTCAGCTTGCCGGTTCGCCCGACCTGGATGTCGATGGCTTCCAGGGTTGTCTCGGCCTTCTCCGCCGGGAACTTGTGCGCGAGGCCCCAGCGCGGCGAGCGCGCGACCTGACCGAGCCGCTCCTGCCAGTCGACCCGGTCGACCTTGTACACGACGCCATCGATGTCGAACGGCAGGTCGGCCCGCGCTTTCTCGATTGCGCGATAATGAGCCAGCATCGCCTCGACGTCGTCGCAGCGCACCAGCAGATCGGGGACGGGAAGGCCGAGGCCTTCGATCCGCTTCATCGCCTCGAGCTGCGTCTCGGCGACCGGTTGGCTGACCTCTCCCCAACCGTGCGCAAAGAAGCGAAGCGGCCGCGCCGCGGTGATGCTCGGGTCCTTCTGCCGCAGCGAGCCGGCGGCCGCGTTGCGCGGATTGGCGAAGACCTTGCCGCCGCTCGCTTCCTGCCGCTCGTTCAGCGCCTCGAAGTCGGCCTTGGACATGTACACCTCGCCGCGCACTTCGAGCACGTCGGGCACTCCCTGTTCCCCGGCGGAGGCCGGGGTCCAGGCGGCGCTACCGCGCCGGTTCTTGCCTTGGACTGGACCCCGGCCTTCGCCGGGGAACAACAATTGGGGAATATCTCGAATGGTGCGCGCGTTGGCGGTCACGTCCTCGCCAGTCGTGCCGTCGCCGCGCGTCGCCGCGAGAACCAACTCGCCTCTCTCGTAGCGCAGCGAGCAACTCAGCCCGTCGATCTTCGGCTCGGCGGTCATGGCGACGAATGCTTGCTCCGGCAGGTTCAGGAAGCGCTTTACGCGTGCCACGAATTCCCCGACCTCCTCTGCCGAGAACGCGTTTTCGAGGCTGAGCATCGGCCGCGCGTGGCGAACCTTGGCAAGTCCACCGGTCGGTGCCGCGCCGAGCCGCTTCGAGGGCGAATCCCCGCGAACGAGCCTGGGGAATCGCGCCTCGAGTTCGCGGTTCTCGCGGACCAGAGCGTCATAGTCCGCGTCGGAAATCTCCGGCGCGTCTTGATCGTGGTAGAGCTTGTCGTGCCGGGCGATCTCTTTCGCCAGCCGCATCAGTCGGTTGGCGGCTTCGGCTTCGGTGAGATCAGCCATGAGCTCCAAAAAGCTCTTCCAGGAAATTCACGAACGCGGTCCACGACCGCTCGGCCGCAAGCTGGTGATAGAACACGCCTTCGATGCCAATCTCATGGGCCTTGGGGTTGGTGAAGCCGTGGCCGACATGGCCGTAAGCGTGGATCTGCCAATCGGAACCGCCCTCGGTCAGCTCCCGGCCGAGCGCCACGACTTTTTCGGGCGGGACCATCGGATCGTCCCAGCCGTGGAAGGCAACAACCTTCGCCTTGATCTTCTTGGGCGGCAGGCCGGGCGGATCGAACAGACCATGGAAGCTGACCGCCGCGGCGACCTCGGCGCCGCTGCGTGCCAGGTCCAGCGCGCACATCCCGCCGAAGCAATAGCCGGCGACGACGACGCGGCCGCCGTCCACCTCGTCCATGCCCCGGACCTGGTCGAGCACGGCGACCAACCGCCTCAGGAGAGCCCCGCGATCGGCCTTGAGGCGGTTCATCTCGCCGAAGCAGACGTCGCGATCGGCTCCGCGGAACTCCTTGCCGAACAGGTCCGCGACGAAGGCGTTGAAGCCGAGCTCGACGAGCTGACTTCCGAATCCGATCTCGAGATCGCTGACCCCCATCACGGTGGGAATCAGGATCACGCTGGGCCGGGGCTGGCCATCGCGGCGCCCAACGAACACGCTCTCGCATTGCTCGCCTTCGAACTCGTGCGGGACTGCGGTTTGCCTGCTCACTTTTCCTCCTTAGACAGCTCCGCGAGCTTGGTTACGCTGTTCATGTTGCGGGCCGTGCCGCGCGCCGCGGCCGGTATCCTCAACTTCGAGCGCCCCTGCCCGCTTGGATAATGGACATAAAGTTCGCGAGCCCCCAGCGCCATCCGCTCGTCGGCGACATTCCTGGCGGCCTCGATCGCGCCCTTGGGCGGGGGATCGTCGAGGAAGATTGCGACGACCCGATTGCCGGGCTCATCCGCAAAGGGGTTGGCCACGGCGACCCTGTCCAGCTCCTTCGCGCTCCGGATCATCACTCCGACCGTCGCGCCCAGATGTTTTTCGAGCGCCGCCTCGAGCGTGGATTTCAACTCCGGCTCGCTCTTGTCACTGGCGAACAGCAAATTCCCGCTGGCGATGAACGTCCGCGGGCTGTCCAGCCCAAGGTCTCCTGCGATCCGCTTGAGGTCGCCCATCTTGAGCTGGCGTCCGCCGACATTCACCGCCCGCAATAGCGCAACGTAGCCGGTCACGCGGCGTCCAGCAGCCGCGCGGCCTGGGCGCGAGCCTCGTCGGTGATCGATGCGCCCGACAGCATCCTCGCGATCTCCTCGCGTCGCTCGGCTTCGCTCAGCTTGCGGACGGTCGTGCGGGTGCCGCCGTCCCCGTGGCTCTTCTCGATCCGGTAGTGGTGCGAGGCCCGGGCGGCGACTTGGGGCGAATGGGTCACGACCAGCACCTGCGACCGCCGCGCCAGCCGCGCGAGCCGCTCGCCGATGGCGCTCGCGACCGCCCCGCCGACCCCGCGGTCGACCTCGTCGAAGATCATTGTCGCGGCGGTGCCGGCCTCGGCCAACGCGACCTTCAGGGCGAGGATGAAGCGCGACAGCTCGCCGCCCGACGCGATCCGGGTCAACGGTCCGAACGGAGCGCCGGGGTTGGTCGACACTTCGAACTCGACCCGGTCGGTGCCGGACGGGCCGGGTTCCGTAGCAGCGATGGCGGTGCGGAATCTCGCCGCATCGAGCTTCAGGGGATGAAGCTCGGCGGCGACCGCGGCATCGAGACGGGTCGCGGCGCCGTGACGCTCCCTGCTCAGCTCCTCCGCCGTCGCCGAATAGGCCGCACGGGCGGCGGCGAGGTCGCGGTCGAGCTCCGCGATCCGCTCCGTCCCGGCCTCGATCGCGGCGAGCTGCCCGCGCATCTCCCGACCGAGCGCGGCCAGCGTGTCCGGCTCGACGCGATGCTTGCGGGCGAGCGCGCGAATGTCGAACAACCGCGCCTCGACCCGTTCGAGCCGCTCGGGGTCGAACGCGAGCGCGTCGGCCGCGCGTGCGATCCTGTCCTCGGCCTCGCTCGCCTCGATCACCGCGCGATCGAGCGACGCCAGCGCTTCACCGAGCAACGGATGGTCGGCGGCGCCGCGCTCGATCCGCCTGGCCGCCTGCCGGAGCAGCGCCAGCGCGCCCTCCGAACCGCCGAGAAGTTCGTCGAGCCCGGTCAGCGATTCGCCGGCCTTCAGCCCGGCCTGCATCGCCGCGCGCTCTTCGGAGAGGAGTGTCTCCTCTCCTTCTTCGGGGACCAGCGCCTCGATCTCTTCGCACGCATGTTCGAGCCATTCGCGGTCGCGCTCCGCGGTCGCCGCCGCGGCGCGCGCCTCGGCAAGCTCGGACTCGATTCGCGTCACCTCGGCCCAGCCCTTCTCGGTGGCACTCGCGTCAATCTTGCCGAATGCGTCGAGCAGGGCGCGGTGGCCCCTGGGGTTGAGCAGGCCGCGATCGTCGTGCTGGCCGTGGACCTCGACCGACAATGCGCCGACGTCGCGCAGCAAGCCGGCGGGGACGGCGCTGCCGGCGATGAAGGCGCGGCTTCCGCCGTCGCCCCTGAGCGTGCGGCGGACGATCAGAGGCTCGCCGCGTCCGACCTCGATGCCTTGCTCTCCGATGATCGCGAGCGCGGGATGGCCGGAAGGCAGCTCAATCTCGGC
>DASURT010000201.1:0-8469 GCA_036375515.1 Sphingomicrobium sp. | reverse complement strand
TTCGGCGAAGCGGGGTGTCAGCCCCGCGAATAGCGGTCCTCGAGGGCCCCGAGCATCGCCCTGAGGCCGAGCGCGTCGCCGCCCTTGGGCCGTCCCGGTTTGGCTGTATCGCGCCAGGCATAGGTATCGAAATGCACCCAGCCGATCTCGTCGGGCACGAACTTCTTCAAGAACATGGCGGCTATGATGCAGCCCGCCATGCGTGAGTTCGATGCGTTGGCGGAGTCGGCGATATCGCTCTTCAGCATCTCGTCATAGGGGTCCCACAGAGGCATCCGCCAAACCGGGTCCTCGATCCCGCGCGCGGCGTCCAGAATCGAATCCGCGAGGCCGTCGCGGTTGGAGAACATCGCCGGAAGGTCGGGACCGAGCGCGATTCGCGCGGCTCCGGTCAGCGTGGCGAAATCGACGACCAGCTCGGGCTTGCCCTCCGCCGCCTTGTCGAGCGCATCGGCGAGGATCAGCCGCCCCTCGGCATCGGTATTGTCGATCTCGATGAAGATCCCCTTGCGCGACTTGACGATATCGCCGGGGCGGTAGGCCTCTTCCGAAACGGCGTTCTCGACCGCGGGGATCAGCAGGTGCAGACGCACCGGCAACTTCGCGGCCATGACGAGCCGCGCCAGCGCGAGCGCATGCGCCGCTCCGCCCATGTCCTTCTTCATAAGCCTCATGCCCGAGGCGGCTTTGAGGTCGAGGCCGCCGCTGTCGAAGCAGACGCCCTTGCCGACGATCGCCACGCGCGGATTGTCCGGCGTGCCCCATTCGAGCTCGATCAGCCGCGGTGCGCGGGCGGCGGAAGCGCCGCCGCCGACCGCCGCGATCAGGGGATAGCCGTCGGCCAGCGCCTTGCCGGACGTCACGTGGACCCTGGCGCCCGAGCGTACGGCCTCGTCGCGCACGGCCTTCTCGAGCTCTGCCGGCCCGAGGTCCGCGGCGGGCGTGTTGACCAGGTCGCGGACCAGCGCGGTCGCCTCGGCGAGTGCCACCGCCTGGTCGATCCTCGCGGCCTCGCCGGTCAGGAGCACGCGGGGGCCCCGCTCCGGCTCGTCCTTCCTGGAGCGGTAGTCGTCGAACCGGTGCTGGGCGAGGAGCCAGCCGAGCGCCGCCTTGCCCGGTTCTCCGGACGCCAATTTGTAGGTGCCTTCCGGCAGGCCCGCGCCCAATTTGGCGAGGCACCAGGGCGAAAGCTCGGCGGCGCTCTTGACGGCACCGACAACCTCGAAGTCGTTGCCGCGCGGCAGGATCGCATAAGCGAAACCGGTCTTGCCGTCGAAGCGGTGGGCCTCGAGCAGGACGCGGTCCTCGGCCGGGCGGCCCTTCGCCCAGGCGGCGAAGCTGTCCTTGTCGACGAGGTGGATGGGTCGGGCCTTCTGCCCGCGGTCGGCGGCAAGGAGCGATGCAAAGTCAGTCATGGAGCGGTCATTAGCGAAGGCAATCGCGGCGCGACAGGGACCGGTTACGGTTGCTTCTTTGATCCCCGCCTCTCCTACGGTAGAAGCACAACCCGTGGGTTTGCTCGGTGCCCGCGCTGTGACGCGCATCTTGAGCAAACAGGAGGAACCACATGTTGGTGCAAGCTCTTATCCTGGCGGCGATCGCCGGCTGGGTCGTTGACGATTGGTGCCCTACGCCGCCGCGTCCGCCGTGGCCGTGGCCGGGCCCGTGGCCGTGGATCCGCAAAGGCCTGGCCGTCCTCGGCGGCATCGGCGCCCACACCATCTTCCAGGGAGGCGTCGTGAACGAGACTCTGAACGCGGTCTCGATCATCGTCGTCGGCGGTATCGGCGGCGGATTCCTCGCATCGCTCGTCGGGCACCTCATCGGGCCGCGCATGGAGCAGAGTTTACGCGGGTGAGTGAAACGCGGAGGTGCGGCTTCGGTGAGGCCGCACTTCCCGCCCTTCCGGGCAGCGGCGAACGTCCTAGGCCCGGGCGCCGTAGAGGTCGTGCTCGTCCGAGTCCTCGACCCTGACCTGCACGATGTCGCCCGGCTTGAGCCCGCCGGCGTCGCGCAGGTGGACCTCGCCGTCGATCTCGGGCGCGTCGGCCCTGGAACGGCCGGTGGCGCCGACGCCGCGATGGTGTTCCGCATGGGGAGCGTCGAGATGACCGTCAAAGTGCTCCCTCTCCCCGCTCGGCTTTGGCGAGTCGCCCTCTTCCCCTGAAGGGGGCGAGGGGATTTCGTCAACGGCGTCGATAAGCACGTCGATGGTCGAGCCGACCTTGCGCGCCAGCTTCTCGGCGGAAATTCGCGCCGAGATGGCCATCACGCGCTCGTAGCGCTCCTGCTTGAGCCCTTCGGGGACCTGATCGTCCATCGACGTCGCCGGCGCGCCTTCGACCGCCTCGAACTTGAAGGCGCCGACGCGGTCGAGCCGGGCCTCCTCGAGCCAGGCGAGAAGATAGTCGAAATCCTCCTCGGTCTCGCCGGGGAAGCCGACGACGAAGCTGGAGCGGATGGCGAGGTCGGGGACTTGTTCGCGCCACTCGGCGATGCGCTGCAGTACCTTCGCGTCGTTCGCGGGGCGGCGCATGCGCCTCAGCACGTTCGGGCTCGCGTGCTGGAATGGGATGTCGAGGTAGGGGAGGACCAGCCCCTCGGCCATCAACGGGATGACACGGTCGACGTGCGGATAAGGATAGACGTAGTGCAGCCGCACCCAAGCGCCCAATTTGCCCAGTTCGCGAGCGAGGTCGGTCATGTGCGCGCGAACGGGTTCACCCTTCCACGGCCATTCCTGGTGGCGGATGTCGACGCCATAGGCGCTGGTATCCTGGCTGATGACCAGCAGCTCTTTCGTCCCGGCGGCGACGAGCTTCTCGGCCTCGCGCAGGATGGCGTCGGGGCGGCGACTGACCAGGTCGCCGCGCAAATGCGGGATGATGCAGAATGCGCAGCGGTGATTGCAGCCCTCCGAGATCTTCACGTAGCTATAGTGGCGCGGGGTGAGCTTGAGGCCCGCTTCGGGCACCAGGTCGACGAAGGGCGAGGGAACGGGCGGCGCCGCCTCGTGCACCGCGGCCACGACCTCTTCGTACTGCTGCGGGCCGGTGACGGCGAGCACTCCGGGGAACCGGGCGCGGATCACGTCGGCTTCCTTGCCCATGCAGCCGGTGACGACGACCCGGCCGTTCTCGGCGATGGCCTCGCCGATCGCCTCGAGACTCTCCTCCTTGGCACTGTCGAGGAAGCCGCAGGTGTTGACCAGCACCACGTCCGCGCCGGCGTAGTCGGGCGACATGTCGTAGCCGTCGGCACGCAGCTTGGTCATGATCCGCTCGCTGTCGACCAAAGCCTTGGGACAGCCGAGCGAGACCAGGCCCACGCGCGGGGGTTTGGGGAGCGTCGTCACGTTCATCGGAAGGGCAGCCATGTAGTGGGGATTTCGGGCAAAATCGAGGCCTTAACGTGAACGCCTTGTTCATGCGGCAACGCTGCGGCTAAGAGCCGCGCGGCCCTTGGAGAAACTGGAAAAGCATGCGCATCGCGATGATCGGCACCGGTTATGTCGGGCTCGTTTCCGGCGCCTGCTTCGCGGACTTCGGCCACGACGTGTGCTGCATCGACAAGGATTCGGCCAAGATCGACGGCCTCAACGAGGGGCGGATGCCGATCTGGGAGCCGGGACTTGAGGCTCTGGTCAAGGCCAATGTGGAGCGCGGGCGCCTGACCTTCACGACCGACCTTTCGGACGGGGTCGATAACGCCGAAGCCGTGTTCATCGCGGTCGGGACGCCGGCGCGGCGCGGCGACGGGCACGCCGATCTGAGCTTCGTCTTCGCCGCGGTCCGGGAGCTCGCGACGGTCATCAAGCCGAGGACCGTGGTCGTCACCAAGTCCACCGTCCCGGTCGGCACCGGCGACGAGATCGAGCGCATCCTCCACGACGAAGGCGTAAGCGGCGTGTCGGTCGCCTCCAACCCCGAATTCCTCCGCGAGGGCGCGGCGATCGCGGACTTCAAGCACCCCGACCGGATCGTGGTCGGCGCCGAGGACGAGCATGCGCGCGAGGTGCTTCGAGAAATCTACCGGCCCCTGTTCCTCAATCGCGCGCCGATCCTGTTCACTGGCCGAAGGACGGCCGAATTGACGAAATATGCGGCCAACGCGTTCCTGGCGGTCAAGATCAGCTTCATCAACGAGGTCGCGGACCTGTGCGAGGCGGTGGACGCGGACGTCCAGGACGTCGCCCGGGGAATCGGGCTCGACAACCGCATCGGGCCCAAGTTCCTGCACGCCGGCCCCGGCTATGGCGGGAGCTGCTTCCCGAAGGACACGCTTGCGCTGCTCCAGACCGCGGATTCGGCGGGAGTCGACCAAAGGATCGTGAGGACCACGGTCCAGGTGAACGACGACCGCAAGGCGAGCATGGCTGACCGGGTCGAACAGGCGCTCGGCGGCGATGTTTCGGGCAAGCGGATCGGGGTCCTCGGCCTCGCCTTCAAGCCTAACACCGACGACATGCGCGAGGCGCCATCGATCCCGCTGATCAACACGCTGGTCGAGCGCGGCGCGGACGTCTCGGCGTTCGATCCGGTCGCTCGCGAGCAAGCCGAGCAGCTGTTCACGGGAATCGAGTTCGCGAGGGACGCTTACGCCGCGGCGAACGGCGCCGACGCGCTGGTGATCGTCACCGAGTGGGACGAGTTCCGCGCGCTCGACCTGGACAAAGTCGCGGCCTCGATGCGGGGCAAGGTGCTGATCGACCTGCGCAACGTCTATGACCGCGAGGAGGCCGAGGAAGCGGGCCTCGACCATCACGGAATCGGGCGCGGGCGGCGGAAGGCCGCGGTCTAATTTTATCCGAGTCGGACCTTTTTGCGTCCGGAACGATCGAATTTCGTATAGTGCGACGCAACGAGCCCGGAGGGTGGATGCGCCACGACCGATTGCCAGAGGCCCGACAACGGTCGATCCTGACCAGCAAGCGGTTCACGTTCGCCGGCGCTCTGGTCGTCGCCGCTTTGCTCCCCTGGCTCATCCGCGGCCCTCTGCCGGGAACCATGGTCGAGCCACCCGCGCTGAATACCCTCACCGCCAATATCCTGGCCATCGTCATCGCCTTCTGGATGCGGCTGTCGATCGAGACCTATCCGGGAATCCGCCGCAGCTATGTGATCTTTCCCTCGGCGCTGACCGGCCACGGCGTGACCCTCGTCTGGTTCGTCCTGACGCGCTTCCCCTATGATCGCGTCGGCCTCGGCCTCGGCTTCATCCTTCACGTCGTCTGGCTGTACGCGCTCTACGTCTCCGCCGAGCGGCGCATTCGCCGCCGCTACGCCGTCGTCCCGTTCGGGGCGGCCGAGCGCCTGAAGGGCATCGAGGGAGTCGACTGGTTCATCCTGTCGCGGCCGAGATTGAACGACGCGCGAGGCTGTCACGCGATCGTCGCCGATTTCGGCGCCGACCTGCCCGACGAATGGGAGGCGTTCCTGGCCGACGCCGCGCTCGCCGGGCGGATCGTCTATCAGGTCAAGCAATTGTCGGAATCGCTGACCGGACGGGTCGAACTCGAGCAATTGTCGGAGAACAGCTTCGGCTCCCTGCTCCCGGCGCGCGGCTATTTCTACCTGAAGGGCCTCGGCGACTTCCTGTTCGCCCTGCTGCTCCTGCCGGTTGCGCTTCCCGTGATGGCGGGAATCGCGGTCGCGATCCGGATCGAGAGCGAGGGTCCCGTCCTCTTCCGCCAGAAGCGCGTCGGCCATGCGGGCAAATCCATCACCGTCTATAAATTCCGGACGATGCGGACCGTCGCCAACCACGAGGACGAGCGGATCGCGGCGATCACCAACCATGACGACGAACGGATCACGCGCGCCGGCAGAGTGCTCCGCCACCTGCGGCTCGACGAGCTTCCGCAGATTTTCAACATCCTCAAAAGGCAGATGAGCTGGATCGGCCCCAGGCCCGAGGCCGAGGTGCTGTCCGTCTGGTACACGAACGAGATTCCCTTCTACCGCTACCGCCACGTGGTGAAGCCGGGGATCTCCGGTTGGGCGCAGGTCAACCAGGGCCACGTCGCGGAGGTCGGCGAGGTCCACGAGAAGCTGCAGTACGACTTCTACTACATCAAATATTTCTCCCCCTGGCTCGACCTGTTGATCCTCTTGAGGACGATCAAGACGATGCTGACGGGGTGGGGCGCGCGCTAGCGGACGCTTCCCTCGGCGGGCGCCGATCGGCCACGCGGTCGGCCACGTGCCCGCACTTTGTTAACCTTGTTGGCCGTACCTTGGAGGACGGGAATCGCGATGAAGCTGGCTTTCGGCTCTGCGGTGTTCATCTGGCTGCTTTGCGGTGGCATCGGCGCGTTCATGCTGGACGACCTCGACGCCCGTCACTGGGAGATGATCGGGCGCGGCCCGATTACCCTGGTCGAGGCCATCCACGAGACTCCGCTGACGATCCCGACGATGGGCTAGGCGGTTCGGGCTCGGCGACGAGTTCGGATTTCAGCATCGCAAACCATTCGTCGCGCTGGGCTTCGCCCAAAGCGGTAATTTCGGCGCGTTCCCGCGCGTCGGCGGCCGCCGAGTGGGCGTCGAGCAGCCCGGCCTCCTCGGGCGTGCCGGCGAGCTTCGCGACGTTCGCCGCTTATGCGGATTTCGCGACCGGGCTCCTGGCCATGCTGGCTCTTCTGACGTTCAAGCGGCCGATGCTGTTCTGGCCGTTCGTCATCGCCTTCAACATCGTGGGGTTCGCCGACTTCATCATCGACTATTACCACGCGATCCGCATCGGCCTTCCGGAGATGGCCGGCCAGCTGGGCGCGGCGTACGCGATTCCCATCCTCTACGTGCCAATCCTGATGATCACGCACATTGCCGCCTTCACCCTGCTGGCGCGAGGCAGCCGATCCGGCCGGGCTCAAGCTTAGGGCGCGGCGCGCCGGGACGGCTTCACGCCGGCTCAAGTTTGGAATGACGGGAAAGGGCCGTCACGCGAGTGAATCGCGTGACGTCGATCGGACTCAGCTACGTGACCCGTCGGCCGGCTCTCGCGCTCTCTTCGACGTAAGCTCGCGTCTGCTACGCAGGGCGCTCGCTTTCGCTCGGGCGCTCCAGCTCGGCGATGTCCTCGACGACCTGGTCAGGGAGACCGGCATCGGCGTCGACCGGTACGGCCTCTCCTGCCGCGACCTCGCGGTCGCGCTGATCGAAGAAGGCGGCGCGCTTCAGCCGCTTCTTCAGCGAAAATGAGGGGTTGTCGGGCGTCGGGCCGAGCATCGCGCGGTCGACATGGCTCTCCTTGGAGCCGCTTGCCGGATTTGTGGTGTCAGTCATCATGGAGGAACAACGTTCGGGCCCGGATCAAGTGCCCTGCGGTGGTGGCTCCGGGGATGATTGGCCCCTCACCCCGCTCGACCCCGGATCAGGTCCGGGGACGAGTCGACCCTCTCCCGCTGCTTCGCGGGGGGAGGGTCAGGCGTCGATCGCGTCTTCGTCGATGGCGGAGGCGCTGTTCTGGATGAACGCAAAGCGCGGCGCGGGATCGCGGCCCATGAGGCGCTCGACCAGATCCTTGACCGGCTGGCGGTCCTCATACTGGCTCGGAAGCGTGATCTTGATCATCGACCGCGAGCCCGGGTCCATCGTCGTTTCCTTGAGCTGGCCGGGGTTCATCTCGCCGAGGCCCTTGAAGCGGCTGACCTCGACCTTCTTGCCCTTGAATTCCGACGCTTCGAGCTCGGCGCGGTGGGCGTCGTCGCGGGCGTAAAGGGTCTTCGCCCCGGCTGACAGGCGATAGAGCGGGGGCTGGGCGAGGAACAAATGGCCGCGGCGCACCAGCTCGGGCATTTCCTGGAAGAAGAAGGTCATCAGCAAAGTGGCGATGTGCGCGCCGTCGACGTCGGCGTCGGTCATGATGATGACGCGCTCGTAGCGAAGGGCCGCCTCGTCGAACTTGTCGCGGGTGCCGCAGCCCAAAGCGAGCTGGAGGTCGGCGATTTCGGCGTTGGCGCGAATCTTGTCGGCGGACGCGGATGCGACGTTCAAAATCTTGCCGCGGATGGGAAGGATCGCCTGGGTCTTGCGATTGCGCGCCTGCTTGGCCGACCCGCCGGCGCTGTCACCCTCGACGATGAACAATTCGGTGCCGGCGGGGTCGTCATTGGCGCAGTCGGTGAGCTTGCCGGGGAGGCGGAGCTTGCGCGCGGAAGTGGCGGTCTTGCGCTGTACCTCGCGCTCGGCGCGGCGCTTGAGGCGCTCCTCCATCCGCTCGACGATCGCGCCGAGGAGCGCTCGGCCCCGGTCCATGTTGTCGGCGAGATAATGGTCGAAATGGTCGCGCACCGCGGCCTCGACGAAGCGCGCCGCTTCCAGGCTCGTCAGGCGGTCCTTGGTCTGGCTCTGGAAATGGGGATTGCGGATGAAGACGCTCAGCATCAGCTCGATGCCGTTCATGACGTCGTCGGCGGTGATGTCTTTGGCGCGCCTGTTGCCGACCAGCTCGCCGAAGCCGCGGATG
>DASURT010000200.1:0-4125 GCA_036375515.1 Sphingomicrobium sp. | reverse complement strand
CTCATCGAGGAATGGATTGATCAGGCCGAGCGGCGGACCTGGTTCCTGTTCGAGGCGAGCCGGTCGGGCAGACCGGCCTGATCGTGCGCCCGCGCGCTGTCGCTCGCAAAGGAGTAGCGTCATGACGGAACAGGCTGAGCTAACCCGGCCGCAAACGGGAGACCGGTTGCAGACCGTCAACCCGGCGACCGGAGCGCCGGGCCGCTCTTACGACGAGCACAGCATCGACGGTGCGCTGGCCGCCGCTGCCGCGGCACATCGGGCGTTCCTCGACTGGCGGCACACATCCTTCGACGAGAGGGCGCGGATCGTCCGTCGCGCGGCCGGCATTCTCCGCGCCCGCAAGGACGAGTTCGCCCGGCTGATGACGGAGGAGATGGGCAAGACTCTCGACGACGGCCGAGCCGAAGTCAAAAAGTGCGCCTTCCATTGCGATTGGTTCGCGGACCACGCGCGCGGCTATCTCGCCGACGAGCCGGTCGACATCGGCGGCGGCGAGGCGTTCGTCACGTTCAATCCGCTCGGCGTCGTGCTCGCGGTCATGCCGTGGAATTTCCCGTTCTGGCAGGTCTTTCGTTTCGCTGCTCCGGCGCTGCTGGCCGGCAACGGCGCGCTGCTGAAACACGCGAGCAATGTCCCGGGCTGTGCGCTGGCGATCGAGGAGGTGCTGCACCAGGCGGGCGTTCCGAAGGATCTGTTCCGTGCACTGCTTCTGCCGAGCCGCGAGGTCGAGGCGCTGATCGGCGACGACAATATCGCGGCGGTCACGCTGACCGGCAGCGTCGCGGCGGGGCGAAGCGTGGCGACGGCGGCCGGATCCGCGCTCAAGAAATGCGTGCTCGAGCTCGGCGGATCGGACGCCTATGTCGTCCTCGAAGATGTCGACATCGTGTCGGCTGCGAAAATCGCGGCGACCGCGCGGATGGTGAATGGCGGGCAGAGCTGCATCGCCGGCAAGCGTTTCATCGTCACCCGCTCCATTCTCGAACCGTTCCAGAAGGCGCTCGTCGAGACCATGAGCGGATATGAGATGGGCGATCCGGCGCGCGAAGGAACGAAGCTCGGACCGATGGTCAGCGTGAAGGCGCGCGACGATATCCATGCCCAGGTCACGGAAAGCGTCCGCAAGGGCGCGCGGCTACTGCTCGGCGGGAAGGTGCCGGACCGGCCCGGCGCATGGTATCCCGCGACCGTGCTGACGAACGTCGGTCCCGGCCAGCCCGCGCACGACGACGAGGTATTCGGGCCAGTCGCGGCGATCATTCCGGCGGAAGACGAGGCGGACGCGATCCGGATCGCCAACGCCAGCGAGTTCGGCCTCGGCTCGGGGGTGCTCACCTCGGACCTCGACCGCGGCCGCCGGATCGCGGCCGAGGAACTCCAGGCCGGGCTGAGTTTCGTCAACGAGAACGTTCGCTCCGACCCGCGCGCACCATTCGGCGGGGTCAAGCATTCCGGCTACGGGCGCGAATGCTCGGCATACGGGATCAAGGAATTCGTCAACATCAAGACGGTGCACGTGAAGCCTCTCGGCGGCGAGGCCGCGGCCGCCACGTAGAAGTTCAGACCGCGCGTTCCCTGAACCACTTGGTCACGATGTACTTGGTCCCTCGCCGGACCTTCATGCCTTGATGCAGAGTCATCGGATTCGGTCGCCCGTCCGGCAGCAGGTTGTTCCACGCCACCAGCTTGCCGGTTTCGGGCAGGATCGTCTTGCCGATTTTCTTGAACCGCGTTGCCCCGCCGTCCTCGGGCTCATTCAGATAAATCATCGCGGTCCAGGTGCGCTGGCCGGCCGCGGCCGTGTGGATGTAATAATCGTACCCGCCCGGCTCGAACGTGTCGGTGTGCGGCTTGAATTCCTGCCCCGGCGCGTAGCGCTGACCCTGGATCGGTTCACTCGCGGCGAGCGGCAGCCCGAGCAGGCCGGTGATTTTTCGGTCGACTTCGCCGACGACGGGATCGCGCCAGTCTAGGTCGCAGGTTTCGCTAGTGCGGAAGTTCGCGATTCCGACATCATCGGCAATCTCGGATGGCCGGCGCCGCCAGTCGATCCGCTCAATCAACGCTGCACAAATAGCCGAATCGAGGAAGCCGCGAATGACGAACAACTCCAGCGCGCGCGTTGGGACGCGCTGCACACCCGCGATAGCCTTCAGCCGCTGCGCCGGATGTTCAGCGCCGGGCGACGCGGTCGTTTCCGTCGCCGCTGGACATATCGTGCTGGGTGATGACCGCTTTGACGACATTGTGCATCAGCTTCATTCGAACCGAGAGCGGAGTCGAGGTCTTCTTGATCATCACCGCGACCGTGTAGCTCTTGCCGTCCGGCGCGGTGAGGATGCCGATGTCATTGTAGCCGGCCTGGACTCCGCCGAGCTCCTGCCCGGTGCCGGTCTTGTGGCTCAGCGTCCAGCCCGGCTCCAGTCCACCTTTCAGGCGGTTCGGGCCCGTGTGCGTGTGGGCCATGATGTCGAGCAAGCGGGTTGTGGATGCCGGAGACAGCAGCTCGCCGCGCTTCAGCCGTGCCAGTGCGGCGACGATCGCGCTCGGCGCCGCGCCGTCATAGGGACTGGCGATGTAGCGGTTGAACGCCTTGCGCCTGACCGACATCGGCAGCTTGTCCCGCGCAGTGAAGAAAGCGCTGCCGATCGAATAGCTCGATTTCCAGCTCAGTCCGGCGATTTTGCTCTGCATCGTGCGTTCGCCGTTGGCGAAGCGAATCGCGCCGAGGTGCTTTCGCGCGATCATGGCTCGCACTGCCGCGGGGCCACCGGCCGCGCGCATCAGCCGGTCATTGGCGGTATTGTCGCTGGTCGTGATCGCCTTGAACATCAGATCATCGAAGGTCGTCGTGTATCCACCGTCCAGGATGAGGGCGCGGATCGGCTGATGGAAAAGCGTCAGATCCGCGCGAGTAAGCGTGACTTTGCTGTCGAGATCCAGGCGGCCCCGGTCAGCCGCGTCCAGCGCGGTAATCGAGACCCATAATTTGCTGACGCTTTGCTGCGGAAAGAGTTCGTCGTCCCGCCAGCCGGTGGACCAGTCCTCGTCGACCGAGCGAACGGCGATGCCGACGCGGCCGTCGAATGCACGGCCGAGTTCGTCGATCCGGTCGCGAATATATTTAGGCGTTGGAGCTACCGCACGCGCGGCCGCCGCATGGTGACTAACGGGCTTGTGGTGCGCCGCCGGCGATGCGGGCTTTGGCCGGCTCGTTGCTGATGCGCCGACCTGCGTCGTGGCAATCAGGACCAGTCCGATACCGGCTAATTTCCCAAGCGACGTCATGACTGCACTTCTCCCCCTCAATTGCTCCCTTATTGCAGTTATTTACCGCAGCTGGCTGAACGGCCGCTGTGCGAGCGGTCCCGAGATTCGCATTGTGCGAGTCGCTTGCCAACCCCGTTTGAGATCAAGCCTGGCCGTTCGGTCCTGGCAGAAGCGCGGCGGATTCAATTTCATCCAGCGCGCGGTGGACCGCGATGTAGCGTCTCGCCCTGCCGATCCAGTCGCCGGCCCGCGCGGCGCCGGGCAGGCGCATCGTCTCCGCCAGCGCCTGATCGACGTTGCCGTTGGCGAGCCTCTGTTGCGCACGCGTGTAGCGAGCGTCGGGGTTTGTCGCCGGCCGCTCCGCCGAGTGGATTTCGACCAGCGATCCGAGCTCGCGCTTGAGGTTCG
This sequence comes from Sphingomicrobium sp., assembly GCA_036375515.1. Taxonomy (GTDB): domain Bacteria; phylum Pseudomonadota; class Alphaproteobacteria; order Sphingomonadales; family Sphingomonadaceae; genus Sphingomicrobium. The sequence goes on along the minus strand of DASURT010000200.1, from coordinate 444 downwards.
TCCACCAGCTCTCCTCCGGCCCCCCACGGCGGAGGTCCGGTCCGAGGTCGTCATATTCTGCAATGAGATCGTCGAGCCGGACCGGCTGACGCGATCCGCTGATGATCGTCGCGATCGCGGCCCGGTGCCGCGCTCCGAACCGCGAGACCAGCAGGTTTTCGAGATAGCCGAGTGCGACTCCGCGATCGATCGCCCGGCGAGCGGCGAAGGCCACCACGAGCGCATCGGCCCGGCCGGCGGAGCCTTCGGCCCGCGCCGTGGCGCTCTCGACCCGTTCTACGCGATTGTTCAACTCGGAAATGCGCCGATCGTCGATCTCGGGAGGCCCCTGCGCACTGGGCCGGACCACCGGCTGCGGCCTGAGGACGATGCGCGCGGGGGGCGGGGTCGCCGAAACGACTCCCAGGAGCCGGGCCGCTGGCTGGTAGCGCGCCAGCGCCCAGG
>DASURT010000199.1:0-6490 GCA_036375515.1 Sphingomicrobium sp. | reverse complement strand
GTCCGCTATTGCGGGATCGCGCTTCGTAAGCGGGATTCGGCCCTGGTGTCGTTCTCGAGCCCCGAAGAGACCGCACGGGTGCGCGAGAATTTCCTCAGGAAGAAGCTGGCGCTAACCGAGCCGGATTCGCTCCTCGATGCGGCGATCGCGGCGATCGGCGAGCGAATGAAGGACGATCGCACAAAGAACCGCGTCACCGTTTATTATCTGCTCGCGGATCACTTCGGCAGACTCGACGATTTCATCAAGGCGCCCAAGGATGCAGCTGCGCCGTCTACCGCGACGGCGGCGAGCGCGTCGATGAGCGAAGCCGGGGCCGACACCCCGGCTTCGATGGCAGCGTCTTCGAGCACAGCAGCGGACGCTCCGCCCTCTACGACCTTCACGTCGGCAAGCCCGAGTTACGCGGCGGCAAGCGAGCCGTCTGCCACGCCTAGTCGCGCTTCCGGGTCCACCCCGCCAACCGAATTCGGCAAACGGGCATCGGCTGTGCGGGAGGCAGCGCGTTCCGAAGCCGCGGAATCGTCCGGAGCAGATGGCGTCACCCCGAGCGATCTCGCGGACACGCCGTCAACCGGCTTCCGTTGGTGGCCATGGCTGCTGCTGTTCTTGGCCGTCATCGTCATCATTCTGATCATTCGATACGCCATGTAAGACGGGACAACCCAGGAAGGAGCAAGGCAATGGGCATGCTTGACGGAATTCTCGAACAAGCGGTCGGTGCAGTGGATATCCAGCAGATTGCACAGCGTGTCGGACTTCCCGCCGACAAAGTGGAGTCGGCGATCTCCGCGCTGGGCGCCGCCCACCCGCAGGCTGGCGACACTGTCCAGACCGCGGCCGGTCAAACCGGGATCGAGCCCGGCAAGCTCCAGGAAATCGTTGGACACCTCGGAGGCGAAGATGCACTTGGCAAGATCGCCTCATTGCTAGGCCAGGGCGGGATGCTTGGCGGGCTCTCTTCTTTCCTGCGGGAGTGACCGCCCGCGGGTTGACTGAGACGGACAGTAGTCCCGATTCACTCGATCCCCGGCAGCCTTCGTGACCTGCTTTGATCCAACTGGACGCGCGCTCTCGGCCATCCCCTGGATCCGTCGCGCCAGCGAGCGCTCGGGTCCGGCCCGTTGCGGGCACTCCCGGGCGACGCATCATACGTCTTTGATACGTCTTTGTTTCCAAAGCGTTTTTACCGTGGCGGAAGGCTGGTGGAGCTGAGGGGAATCGAACCCCTGACCTCTGCAGTGCGATTGCAGCGCTCTCCCATCTGAGCTACAGCCCCGCGCCCCAGCCTGGACGTGAGCCCGGCAGGCGCCGGGCGTCAGGAGAGCGGCTCCCCTAGCCGCGATTTTTCCCCCACGCAATCACCTGTCCCGCAAGGGCTTCGGCCCGCCGATTCCGGCCCGCCTGACGCGCCTTCCGGCAGGAACGGCCCTCGCCCGCGGTTCGTTTTCTCCATGGCTGCGACCGGCATCCCGCCGGCCGCCAAACCCCCATGGAGGCCGAGTATGGCATATGACCGATACGGTGCGCGGGATTACCCGCGCGAAGAGCGTTCGCGATGGCGCGGCGAGCGCGACTGGGAGCGCGATCGCGACCGCGGCCGCGGCCGCGACGACCGCGGCTTCTTCGAACGGGCCGGCGACGAGGTCGCATCCTGGTTCGGCGACGAGGAGGCCGAACGGCGCCGGCGCGGCGACCGCACGCTCGACGAGCGCGAACGCGGCTTTGGCCGTGAGAGCCGGTTCGAGCGCTTCGAGCGCGGCCGGCCGCCGGGCTACTTCGAGGAGGACGACCGCGGTTCGTTCAGCCGCGCATCCTATCGCGAGCCCGAACGCGGCTATCGGCCGATGACCGGCGATTATTCCGGCGGCGAGGGGTTCTTCGCGGCCGGCGGTTTCCCCCGCGGCGAGTATCGGCGCGGGCCCGAATATCAGCGCGGGTCCGACTGGCGCGACCGCGACGATCGGCGGACCAGCGCGCGCGACCAGGATCCGCACTACCGCTCCTGGCGCGACCGCCACCTGGGCGAGCTCGACCGCGACTATGACGAGTTCGCCAGCGAGAACCAGACGCGTTTCGAGGACGAGTTCACCAACTGGCGCGAGAAACGGATGCAGAAGCGCGGTCTGCTCGGCCGGGTCCGCGAGCATATGGAGGTCGTCGGCAACGACGACCTGCACGTCGGAACCATCGATCGGGTGGCCGGGGACCGGATCATCCTCACCAGATCGGACCCGGAAAGCGGTGGAGTTCATCACTCGCTGAGCTGCTCGGACATCGATGGGGTCGAAGACGACCGCGTGGTGCTCGACTGCACCGCCGATCAGGCGAAGCAGCGCTGGCGCGACGAAAGCCGCTCGCGTGCATTGTTCGAGCGCGAGGATCAGGGTGAGATGGGACCCAGGACGCTCGATCGGAGTTTTGAAGGCACCTACCGTTAGCGATAGCCGCTAGCCGGTAGGCGACCAGCCTCCCGCGTGACGGAGGCAAACGTGGCCCGGCGGCGCAGTCCCCTTCGCCGCCGGGCCTTTCTTGTGCGCTCAGTGGTCCTTATTGCGGTCCGGGAAGAAAGGACCGACGATGGCCCGCGCCTGGCACCTGATGAACCGCCCGCAGGGGCTTCCGGCCGATGACGATTTCGCGCTGAAGGAGGTCGACCTGCCGGCGCTCGGCGACGGAATGCTCCGCGTCCGCAACCTGTGGCTCTCGGTCGACCCCTACATGCGCGGCCGGATGAACGACGTCAAAAGCTACGTCCCGCCATTCCAACTCGGCGAGCCGATGGAGGGCGGAGCGATCGGCGAGGTCGTCGAGAGCAAGGCGGACGGCTTCACGCCGGGCGATCTCGTGCAGCATATGGCGGGCTGGCGCGACGAGGCGGTGATCTCGGCGCGCGCGGTTCAGAAGCTCCCCGACCTCGGCGCCGAGCCGCAGCAGTTCCTGGGAGTGCTCGGAGTCACCGGCGCGACGGCCTATTTCGGGCTTCTCGACGCCGCGAGCGCCAGGGAAGGCGACATCGTCTTCGTCTCCGCCGCGGCCGGGGCGGTCGGATCGGTCGTTGTTCAGGTCGCTAAGGCTCGCGGCATGACCGTCATCGGCTCGGCCGGAGGACCGGAAAAGTGCGACTTCGTGCATTCGCTGGGGGCGGACAAGGTGATCGACTACAAGGCCGGGCCGGTCCTCAAGAGCCTGGCCGCGGCCGCCCCCGAAGGCATTGACGTTTATTTCGACAATGTCGGCGGCGATCATCTCGACGCCGCCTTCGCCCTCGCGCGCCAGAACGCGCGCTTCGCGATATGCGGGATGATCGAGGGCTATAACGACCCGACCCCGCCGAGCTTCCGCTTCATCATGCGGATCATCGCCGCGAGAATCCGCCTGAAGGGCTTCATCGTGTTCGATTACTTCCCGCGGATGGACGAGTTCTACCGCGACATGGGCCAGATGTTCGCGAGCGGCGCGGTCAGGTCGCGCGAGACGATCGTCGACGGCCTGGAAGCAATGCCCGACGCCTTCCGCGGCCTGTTCCGGGGAGAGAATGTCGGCAAGATGCTGGTCCGGCTCTAGAACCTGCACGCGGCCGGATTGCCGCCCTGAAGCCCGCGCCGGAGCGCTTCCCGCCTCTGCGCCGAGGTCCCGTGGGTGAAGCTCTCGGGCACGACCACGCCTCGGGACCGGCGTTGCAGCGTGTCGTCGCCGATCGCCTCGGCCGCGCGCATGCCTTCCTCGATGTCGCCAGGCTCCAGGATCGACCCTTGCGCGTCGCGGGCATTCGCCGCCCACACGCCGGCGTAGCAATCGGCCTGGAGCTCGACCCTGACCTGGATCGCATTGCCCTCGGCCTCGCTTCCCCGAGCCTGCAGCTGGTGCGCCTGATTGAGCGTGCCCTGGAGGTCCTGGATATGGTGCCCGACCTCATGCGCGATGACATAGGCCATGGCGAAATCGCCCGGGGCCCCGAAGCGCCGCGACAGCTCGTTGAAGAAGGCGGGGTCGATGTAGATTCTCTGGTCGTTGGGGCAGTAGAACGGCCCCATCACCGCCTGGCCGATCCCGCACGCGGTCTGGGTTCCGCCGGTATAGGCGACCATCATGGTGGGCACGTACCGTTCACCCTGTTTCGAGAAAATCTCGCCCCAGGTTTCCTCGGTCGAGCCGAGGACCCGGGTCAGGAAGTCGCGCATGTTGGGATCGAGCCGCGACGCGGCCGAGGGCGCGCTCGTCGTCGGCCCGCCGGGCAAGATCCCTCCGCTTCCGCCAAGCTGCGTCAGCGCGCAATAACCGACCAGCAGGATCAACACGCCGGCGATCCCGAAGCGGCTGAGCACCAGCGGCACCAGGCAGCCAAGCAGGTTCCCTCCGCCTCCGAATCCTCCGCCGCCCTGTCCGGTCCGGTCCTCGAAATTCGAGCTCGGGTCCTCGCCGCCTAGCCGCATTCGACTCTCCTCCAGCGATTCCCAATGCGCGACCGGGACTGCGGTTGCAATTCGCGGTCGCGTCGACGCGCCGCCGACGAAGGTGCGCAGTGGCGGGCGGCCACGTTACAAAAAGTTGAGGAAACGGCTTTCGACTTGCAATGCGGCGACCGCAATCCGAACTATGTTGCACCGCAACATGGAAAGCAACCCGATGGTCCATCGCACGCAAGCCCCAGCTCCGCGCTCCCCCCAGCGCCTGCCGCTGCCCGATCAGGTTGCCCTGGTCCTGCAAGGGGGCGGCGCACTCGGCGCATACCAGGGCGGCGTGTTTGAGGCGCTTGTGCAGGCGGGGATCGAGATCAACTGGATCGCGGGAATCTCAATAGGCGCGATCAATGCCGCGGTGATCGCTGGCAACCGCCCGGAAGATCGAACGCAGCGCCTGCGCGCCTTTTGGGAGAAGCTGAGCTCGGGCTGGGCGACGCCCCTGTTGCCAAACGACGCAAAGCCGAACGAGGCCACGCATTTGCTCTGGGCGGCTTTCGATGCGGCGATCGGCGTTCCCGGTTTCTTCCGCCCGCGGGCCGTGCCGCCCTTCTTCGCGCCGCCGGGCACGCCGGCCGCGATTAGCTGGTACGACAGCGGGCCGCTCGCCAAGACCCTCGACGAGTTCGTCGATTGGGACCTTCTCAACAACGGCCCTATCCGGCTGTCGGTTGGGGCGGTCAATATCGAGACCGGCAACTTCCGCTATTTCGACACGACGACCGAGACGCTCGATGCGCGGCACATCATGGCGTCGGGCGCGCTTCCGCCGGGCCTTCCGCCGATCGAGATCGAGGGCGACTGGTGGTGGGATGGCGGGCTCGTGTCGAACACGCCGCTCGCGCATGTGCTCAACAACCAGACCCACGACATGCTGCTGTTCCAAGTGGACTTGTTTCCGGCGCGCGGGGCACGACCAACGAGCCTTTCCGAAGTCTATTCGCGCGAGAAGGACATCCGTTACTCGAGCAGGACCCGCCTGGTGACCGACTATTCCCTGGACGCCCGCCGCGAGCATGAGCTGGTTCGCCGGGTCCTCGCCAAGCTGCCGCAAGAGCTGAGCGCCGATCCCGATGTGGAGAAACTCACCCAAATCGTCGCCGAACGGGCGGTGAACATTGTCCATTTGATCTACCGCAAGGCCGATTGGGAGGATTGGGTGCGGGACTTCGAATTTTCCCGGACCGACATGGAAGTGCACTGGAACGCCGGCCGCGATGCGATCGCCCAGTCCATGCGCAATAACGCGCTTCTCGCCAGGAATATCGCCAGCGGCCGGACCGCCGCCTTCGACCTCACGAATGGAAAGGAAATGGAAGAATGATCCTTCAAGGTAAAGTCGCCCTCGTCACCGGTTCCACGTCGGGTATCGGCCTCGCCATCGCGCGCGCCCTCGCGGCCGAAGGCGCCAGGCTGATGATCAACGGTTTCGGCGATCCCGCCGAGATCGAGAAGGAGTGCAAGGAGCTCGGCGCGATCCACGACGGCGCCGACATGTCCGACGCCGCCGCGATCGAGCGGATGATGCGGCGCTGCGCGGACGAGCTCGGAGGGCCCGACATCCTCGTCAACAATGCCGGCATCCAGCACGTGTCGCCGGTCGAGAGCTTTCCGGTCGAGAAATGGAACGCGATCATCGCGATCAACCTCTCGGCCGCGTTCCATACGACCCGCATGGCCCTCCCCGCGATGAAGGCCAAAGGCTGGGGACGGATCGTCAACACGGCAAGCGCTCACAGCCTCGTCGCCTCCCCCAACAAGTCGGCCTATGTCGCGGCCAAGCACGGCATCGCCGGCCTCACCAAGACGATTGCGCTCGAAACCGCGACGGATGGCATCACGGTCAACTGCATTTCCCCCGGTTACGTCTGGACCCCGCTGGTCGAGAAACAGATCCCCGATACGATGAAGACGCGGGGGCTGACCCGCGAGCAGGTGATGAATGACGTGCTGCTGGCGGCGCAGCCGACCAAACGCTTCGTCACTCCTGAAGAGGTTGCCGCGCTCGCGCTCTTCCTCTGCCGCGA
>DASURT010000198.1:0-8602 GCA_036375515.1 Sphingomicrobium sp. | reverse complement strand
CTCGCCCTGGTTCGTCGAGCGATGGCGCGGACGAATCGTCAACATTCACCCCTCGCTGCTTCCGAAATATCGCGGGCTCGACACGCATTCGCGCGCCATCGCCGCGGGTGACGCGGTCAGCGGCTGCTCGGTGCACGTGGTTACCGAGGAGCTCGACTCGGGCGACGTCCTGGGCCGGGCCGAAGTGCCGATCGAGCCGGACGACACGTCCGAGACCCTCGAAGCCCGAGTGCTCGCGGCCGAGCACCGGCTCTATCCCAGCGTGCTGAGCGAGTTCGTCCGGCGATGAGCACGTCCCCTTGCGGCGCCGCGGCGCTTGGCTGAAGCTGACGGGCGATGAGCGAATCCAATCCTCCGCCCCGGCGCCGCTGGATCAGCCTGGGCGAGTTGATCGCGCTGGGGGCGCTGGTCATCTCCGCGCTCGGCCTGTGGATCACGTGGAAGGCCACCGGCGACGACAAGCCGACGCGCATGGTCGAGCAGCGCCAGGCGATTCCCCTGACGCTCCGCGGCAAGGCCGAAGACGACGGACGCGCGCTCGAGATCAGCCCGGTCGAGTCGAGCCATGCGCTGGATTCGCTCAGGATCACGATCAAGGGCGCATCGCCGATCGTTCTCGGCGGCGACGGCAGGCTCGCCGCAAGCGATCTGGAGTCCATGCTCAAGTCCCGCGACCCGGACGAAAAGGGCGCGCACCGCCTCCCCGTGCGGATCGACGCGCGTTATGTCGAAGCCGGCGCGGAACGCCGCGGCGGAGGCGCCTACACGATCAGCTATAGGTGGGAGGGCGGCGGTCTGTTCGGCGGCCACTCGCTTCGCCTGACCGGCCTCAGCCGCGGCTGACCGATCGTCGCATACCGACCATCCGGCGGATGGTCGTCAGCCGACGATGTCTTCGGGCTTGAAGAAGAAGTCGATCTCGATCTTCGCGTTCTCGTCGCTGTCGGAGCCGTGGACCGAATTGGCCTCGATCGATTCGGCATGGACCTTGCGGATCGTGCCCTCGGCGGCGTCGGCGGGATTGGTCGCGCCCATCACGTCGCGATTGCGCTGGACCGCATTCTCGCCCTCCAACACCTGCACCACCACCGGCCCGGAGGTCATGAACCCGACCAGACTGGAGTAGAACGGCCGCTCCTTGTGGACCGCGTAGAAGCCCTCGGCCTGCTCGCGGGTCATCCGGATGCGCCTCGAAGCGACAACCCGCAGGCCGGCCTCCTCCAGCATCTTGGTGATCGCGCCGGTCAGATTGCGACGGGTGGCGTCTGGCTTGATGATCGAAAAGGTGCGCGTCGCGGCCATGACCGGGCGGTCTCCTGTATTTGCCTTGGGTGGATTTGGTGGGCCGCCTAGCGGCGCGCGGCGCCGCCCGCAAGGCTCAGCTTTTCTGGACCCATTTGCCGCCCTCCTGCGCCCAATAGCGGCGCTCGACCCCTTCCCGTCCGGCGAGCAGCTTCCAGGCCAGCCGGGCCCCTTCGAGGGTCGCTCCATCGAACAGGTAAAAGACACGGTCGTAGGCCAAGGCAGCGTCGCGCCACTGGCCGTCGGCGATCAGCACGTTCCGCGCGAGGTTGGGCGCGTCGGGACTCGTCGACAGGAGGATCGGCTGGCGGGCATCGTCCGTGCCGCCGGCGAGCCCATGCGGCAGGAAGCTCGTGCGGCCCTGGTCCCACAGCATCCGGTCGAGACGGGTCAGCAGCCCCTCATCCTCGGCGACGATCAGCAGGCGCGACTCCCGGGCGAGCAGTTTTTCGGCGATGCTCGCCATGACCTGCTCGGGCGGGCTTGAGCCAAGCTGATAGAAATCGACCTGCATCGCGCTTGGCGCCTCAGGCCTCCAGCGCATCCTCGACATATTTGTCGAGCAGGCGGACCCCGAAGCCGGTCGCGCCCTTCTCGTAGGTCGGGCTCGCCTTGTCCGCCCAGGCCTTGCCGGCCATGTCGATGTGCGCCCATTTCACGCCATTTTCGACGAAGCGCTGAATGAACTGGGCGGCGGTGATCGAGCCGCCCTCGCGCGGTCCGACGTTCTTCATGTCGGCGATCGGCGAATCGATCAGCCGGTCGAACGGCTCGGCCAACGGCATCCGCCACAGGCGGTCGCCGCTCTCCTCGCCGATGCGCTGGAGCTCCCCGGCGAGCTCGTCATTGTTCGAAAACAATCCCGCCCATTCGTGCCCGAGGCTGACCAGGATCGACCCGGTCAGGGTCGCCAGGTCGACAATCGTCGCGGGTTTGTAATTGCGCTCGACGTAGGTGATCGCGTCGGCCAGCACGAGGCGCCCTTCCGCGTCGGTGTTGATCACCTCGACGGTCTGTCCCGACATGGTCGTGACGACGTCGCCCGGCCGCTGCGCGGTCCCCGACGGCATGTTCTCGACGAGGCCGCAGATACCGACCACGTTGGCCTTCGCCTTGCGCAATGCGATCACCTTCAATGCGCCGGCAACGGCGCCGGCCCCGCCCATGTCCCATTTCATGGCTTCCATTCCGGCCGCCGGCTTGATCGAGATTCCGCCGGTGTCGAAGGTCACGCCCTTGCCGACGAAAGCCGTCGGCTGAGCGCCCTGCTGGCCGCCGTTCCATTTGAGGATCAGTAGCCTCGCCTCGCGCGGCGACCCTTGCGCGACTCCGAGCAGGGCGCCCATCCCGAGCTTTTCCATCGCCGGCTGGTCGAGCACCTCGATTTCAACGCCGGTTCCGTCGAGCGCCTTGCGGACCCGCTCGACGAAGGTCTCCGGGTAAATGATGTTCGCCGGCTCCGTCACCAATTCGCGGGTCAGCGACACGCCTTCGAACACCGGAGCCCAGCGCGACCGGTAACGCCGCTCGGCGTCGGCCGGGCCGCCGACGACCGTCACTTCGTCCAGCGTCGGCTTCTGCTTGTCCTTGAGCCGGGTCCGGTACCGATCATGGCGCCAGGAGCGCAGGACCACGCCGAGGGCGACCTTGGCGGCGCAATCCGCGTCGCAACCAAGTCCGGAGAGATCGATGACCGCTCTTTTCTCGCCCGAGGTCAGCAGCTTCGCGACCGCATTCCCGCCGAGCTTCTCAGGACCGTCCGCGGCCAGGCCGTTCTTGCCGATGCCGATGGCAAGGACGCGCCGTCCGCCGGCGAAATGCTCGCCGGCGGTGCCGGACTCTCCGTCGAACCGCTGTCGCGCGAGCGCGTCGCGCAAGTCATCGCCCACGTTTCGAACGGACTCGGCATCGATGCCCGAAGCCGGGAGCACGAGCGCGAAGTCTCCGTCTGGAAGACTGTCGGAAAATCGGATTTGCATGAAAGCGGATCCCTGGAAGCAAAAGGTTCGGGCGGGGCTTTAAGATGCGCCGGGCGGCTTGGCAAAGTCCCGCATCGTGGATTGTCGCGGCGCCAGCGAGGAGATAGGCAAAAGCGATCTCAAGGGCAGTCAAACAGGCGGTGCGAGGGGTTTTGCGAGAGTCATTCGCCTGGTGGACGGCGCTTCCGGTCCTCCTCATCGCACCGGCAGCGGCCGTGGCGCAGTCCGCGCCGCCCGGAGAGGCCGCGCCGGCGAGCCCGAGCCCCAGCCCCGACCAGCTCATCGAGTTCAGCGCGAATCAGGTCACCTACGACGGCGACGCCGATGTGATGACCGCGACCGGGGCCGTCCGGATGAATCGCGAGGGCAATTACCTCGCCGCCGACGAGGTCGTCTGGAACCGCAAGACCGGAGAGGTCCGCGCCCTCGGCAGCGTCGTGATCGTGACTCCCGAAGGCGACAAGCTGGTCGGCGAGAATGTCAGACTCTCGGACACCCTGCGCGACGGCACGGTCGACAATCTTCTCCTCGTGCTCGAGAGCGGCGGGCGCATCGCCGCGACTCGAGGCACCCGGAAGGGCGACATCACCACGCTCGAGAACGCGATCTATTCGCCGTGCCCCGTCACGACTCCGACCGGGTGCCCGAAACGGCCCAGCTGGTCGATCACCGCGGCGCGGGTGATCAACGATCCGGCGCATAACCGGGTCAGCTTCCACGGGGGCCGGCTCCAGCTGTTCGGTGTAACCGTGCCGCTCCTCCCGATCTTCTCGTTCCGGACCGACCAGGGCGGAGCCACGGGCTGGCTGATGCCGGACTTCAGCGTCTCGACCAGAAAGGGGTTCGAGGTCGCCGTGCCGTACCACTGGCAGATCGGGCCCAACCGCGACCTCACGTTGACCCCGCACCTGTACACCGGCGTATTGCCGGCCATCGAAGCCAAATATCGTGAGCTCAACAGCCTCGGCGCCTTTCAGATCGGCGGTTTCCTGACCTACGGAACGATCGAAAGCGCGGACCTTGCCGACACGACGGACAACGGCAAGGGTGTCCGCGGATATTTTGAGGCGAACGGGAAGTTCCAACTCGACCCGGTATGGAGCATCACCAGTTCGCTGAGGGCCGCGACCGACAAGACGGTCACGAGGCGGTACGACCTCACGCGCGACGACCGCCTGCGCAACGTCGTGAACGTCGAGCGAATCAGCCCCAATTCCTACATCACGATTGCCGGCTGGGCCTTCCAGGGCCTTCGTCCGAACGATAAGCAGGACCGGATCCCGATCGCGCTCCCGGCGATCGATGCCCGCTTCCGCGTCGAGGACCCGGTGATCGGAGGCAGGGTCGAGCTCCAGGCGAACAGCCTGTCGATCCTTCGGATCGACGGCCAGGACACGCAGCGCGCCTTCGCCAGCGCCCGCTGGGATCTCAGGCGGCTCACGCCCTGGGGCCAGGAGCTCACCCTGACCGCCTATGCGCGCGGGGATGTCTATCATACCGACGATGCGGAGAGCACCGCCGTCGCCATCTATCGCGGCACCGACGGCTGGCACGCGAGGGGCATCGGAGCTCTCGCCGCGGACGTCAAATGGCCGCTCGTCGGCGCGGCCTTGGGGGGCTTTCAGCGCCTCGTCCCGCGCGTCCAGCTGGTGGTTACGCCCGCCACTCCCAATTTCGACATCCCCAACGAGGACGCGCGCGCGATCGACCTCGAGGACAGCAACCTCTTCGCGCTCAACCGCTTCCCCGGCTACGACCGCTGGGAGGACGCGTCGCGGGTCACTTACGGCTTCGACTGGTCGCTGGACCGGCCCAAGCTTTCGATCTCCACCACGATCGGCCAGAGCTATCGAATCAGTCGCCGGGGAATTTTCCCTGAAGGCACGGGACTTACGGACCGTTTCTCCGACATCGTCGGAAGAACTCGCATCCGCTACGGACGGCTGATCGACCTCACCCACCGGTTCCGGCTGGACAAGGACAATCTCAGGGTCCGAAGGAACGAGCTCGATCTGACCGTCGGAAGCGAGCAGACCTACGTCCAGATCGGCTATCTCCGCCTCAATCGCGACATCGATCCGACGATCGAGGATTTGCGCGACAAGGAGGAGTTGCGGCTCGCCGGGCGAATCCTGTTCGAGCGCTACTGGTCGATCTTCGGAGCGACGGTCGTCGACCTCACCGGCAAGGGGGAAGACCCCTTCTCGATGTCCGACGGATTCACTCCGGTCCGGCACCGATTGGGCATCGCCTATGAGGACGACTGCCTGGAGCTTGGCCTGACGTGGCGGCGCGACTATGAGCGCATCGGCACCTTCCGCAAGGGAAGCACCTTCTCCCTTCGATTCTCGTTGAAGGGACTGGGCCGCTAAGCCTGCGTTCAGCGGGCCTCACTAAACGGCACCTGTTATTGGGCTGGGGATAAAGGGAAAATCGCATCGTGGTCACTGGATTTGGACTGAATTCGCCGCGCGTGCGCGGAGCGGCGGCGCTCGTTGCAATCCTTGCCGCAACGTCGGCCATCGCCCAGGAGGCCGATCAGCCGGCCGAGCCGCCGGCACCCAACAGCACCAGCTCCCTCCGGCTGCCCCAGAACCCGCAGCTGTTCGGTTCCGCCATCCCCTCGGTGGTGAAGGCCACGGCCATCGTGAACGGCGACGTGATCACCCAGACCGACATCGAGCAGCGCCTCGCCTTGCTGGTGATCGCCAACGGCGGCCAGATTCCCACCGAGGAGCTCGACCGGCTGCGGCAGCAGGTGCTTCGGAACCTGATCGACGAGACGCTTCAGATCCAGGCCGCGAAGACCGAGAAGATCGAGATCAAGCAGTCCGATATCGACAAGACCGTCGCGAGGGTCGCGTCCAACGTCAAGCAGACCCCGGAGCAGCTCAACGGCTTCCTCGAATCGAACGGTTCGTCGATCAAGTCGCTGCGCCGCCAGATCGAAGGCGAGATCGCGTGGCAGCGCCTTCAGCGCGCGAAGATCGAGAGCGGGGTCAGCGTCGGGGACGACGAGGTCAAGGCGGTGCTCGACCGGATGAACGCGGACAAGGGCTCGGAGGAATACCGCGTCGGCGAAATCTTCCTGTCCGCAAGTCCGGCGAACCAGGCTGACGTGACCGCGAACGCGGACAAGATCCTCGCGCAGCTCAAGAACGGGGCCTCGTTCGCCGGCTATGCGCGCCAATATTCGGAGGCCTCGACGGCCGCGGTCGGCGGAGACCTGGGCTGGGTCCGGCCCGAGCAGCTGCCCACGCCGCTCGCCGCCGCGCTTCGCCAGATGGGCCCGGGCACGATCAGCAACCCGATCTCCGTGCCCGGCGGGATCTCGATCATCGCGGTGCAGGACACGCGCAAGATCCTGACCGCCGACCCGCGCGACGCCGTCCTCAGCCTCAAGCAGGTCTCGATCGCCTTCCCGCAAGGAACCACCCGCGAGGCGGCCGAGCCGATCGTGGCCCGGTTCGGCCAGGCCGCCCGAAGCGTCGGCGGCTGCGGCGGCGCCGAGAAAATCGCGACCGATTTCCACGGAGAGGTAGTCACCAGCGACCAGATCAAGATGCGCGACCTTCCCCCGACGCTTCAGCAGATGATGCTGCCGATGCAGGTCGGCCAGGCAACCCAGCCGTTCGGCTCGATCGAGGAAGGCGTTCGGGTCCTCGTCATCTGCGGGCGCGACGAGGTCGACCCGACGGAGCCGACCTTCGACCAGGTCTACAACCAGCTCAACGAAGAGCGGGTGAACATGCGCGCCCGCCGCTATCTGCGCGACCTTCGTCGCGACGCGGTGATCGAATTCCGATAATCGCCGAAATCCGATAAGGCGGCGGCCGTGTCGCGCCTTCCCGACCCGCCGCTTGCGATATCCCTGGGTGACCCGGCCGGGATCGGTCCGGAGGTCATCGCCAAATGCTGGGACAATCGCTCGGCGTTCAACCTTCCGCCGTTCGCCGCGATCGGCGATCCGAGATCCATCGCGGCCGTCTGGGACGGCCCGATCGAGATCATCGCCGATCCCCGGGAAACCGACGCGGCATTCGATTATGGGCTCCCGCTGATCCAGCTGCCGGCGGCCCAGGCGGACTTGCCGGGGCATCCGAGCGTCGCGGGAGCGCATTGCTCGCTCGATGCGCTCGAGCTCGCCGTCGGCCTCGCCCGGTCGGGGTCTGCAGGGGCGGTCGTCACCGGACCGGTCGCCAAGGAGCAGCTCTACGCGATCGGCTTCCAGCATCCGGGCCAGACCGAGTTCGTGGCCGAACGTTGCGGAGTGGCTCCGGGCAATGTCGTGATGATGCTCGCCGGGCCGACCTTGCGCACCGTCCCGGTGACGACGCATCTTCAGCTCGCCGAAGTCCCGCAAAGACTGACGAGCGCGTTGATCGAGTCGCGCGGCCGGGCGACGCTCCGCGGTCTTCAGCGCAGCTTCGGGATCGTGCAGCCGCGGCTCGCCGTCTCCGGCCTCAATCCCCATTCGGGCGAGAGCGGCTCGCTCGGGCGCGAGGAGATCGAGATCATCGAGCCGGCGATCGCCGCGCTTGCGGCCGAGGGCTGGGCCGTCAGCGGGCCGCACCCGGCGGACACGATGTTCCATGCGCGCGCCCGCGCCAATTACGACGCCGCCTTGTGCATGTACCACGACCAGGCGCTGATCCCGGTCAAGGCGCTGCATTTCGAGGATGCCGTGAACGTCACGCTGGGGCTGCCGATCGTCCGGACGGCGCCCGATCACGGCACCGCGTTCGACATCGCCGGGCAGGACCGGGCCGACCCGCGACCGATGGCGGCCGCGATCCGGATGGCCGCGCAAAGCGCGGCATTTCGTGCGGAAGCGGCTTGAGCGACGCACCCGAGCCTCTCCGCCATATCATTGCCCGCCATGGTCTGAGCGCGAGCAAGGCGCTCGGCCAGAACTTCATCCTCGACCGGCAGCTCCTCGCGCGGATCGCCGCCATTCCCGGCGCCCTGGAAGGCCGGCGCGTCTATGAGGTCGGACCGGGTCCGGGAGGGCTCACCCGGGCGCTGCTCGAGGCGGGCGCGGCCGTGGTTGCGGTCGAACGCGACCGCCGCTGCATTCCGGCGCTGCACGAGCTCCAGGCGGATTTCGCCGACCGGCTGCGGATCGTCGAAGCCGACGCCCTCAAGGTCGACGAGCGCGAAGTGGCGGGCAGCGGGGCGCACGTCGTCGCCAACCTGCCCTATAACGTGGGCACCGCGCTTCTTCTCAAATGGCTCGGCGGCGACTGGCCGCCGTGGTGGAGTTCGCTGACCCTGATGTTCCAGAAGGAAGTCGCCGAGCGGATCGTCGCCAGGCCCGGCCC
>DASURT010000197.1:0-3890 GCA_036375515.1 Sphingomicrobium sp. | reverse complement strand
CCGTCGCCGGTTCCCGGCAAGCGCATGACGGCTCCCTCGATCCGCGCCCGCAAGGTCGCCGACGGGAAAGCTTTCAAGACCGAGCAGCCGATCGTGATGCTGACCGCCTACACGATGCGGATGGCGCAGTTGCTCGATCCGCATTGCGACATGCTGCTGGTTGGTGACAGCCTCGGCCAGGTCATCTACGGGCTTCCGTCGACCATCCCCGTCACGATGGACATGATGTGCGCGCACGGCGCCGCGGTCGTGCGCGGCAGCTGGCATGCGCTGGTCGGCGTCGACATGCCGTTCGGAAGCTATGAGGCGTCGCCGGCCCAGGCGTTCGAATCCGCCTCGCGGATCATGAAGGAAACGGGCTGCGCGGCGGTGAAGCTCGAGGGCGGCGAAGCGATGGCCGAAACGATCGACTTTCTCACTCATCGCGGAATCCCGGTGATTGGCCATGTCGGCTTGACGCCGCAGGCCGTGAACGTGCTCGGTGGCTACGGCGCTCGCGGGCGCGAGAAGAAGGAGGCGCACAAGATCGTCGCCGACGCCAGGGCGATTGCCGACGCCGGCGCCTTTTGCATCGTCGTCGAGGGCGTGGTGGAGCCGATCGCGACGGAGGTCGCCCGAAGCGTCGCCCCGCCGGTCATCGGGATCGGCGCCTCGCCCGACTGCGATGGACAGGTCCTCGTCACCGACGACATGCTCGGCATGTTCGAGCGGACACCGCGCTTCGTGAAGCGCTATGACGACCTTGCCGCCCGGATCGGCGAAGCGGCGTCGGCCTATGCCGGTGAAGTTCGCGCTCGAAGCTTCCCGACCGCCGACCAGACCTATCGGTCCAAATCCTGATCAACGCCGATCAGTCCGGCTGGTTCGCGTAGATCTTCATCAGCTCGAACAGATAGTCCCGGCTCTTGTAGAGCGCGGCAACTCCCGCTTTCTCGTTGAGCCCGTGGATGCCATTGAGGTCGGCATCCAGGAACATGCCCGAGATGCCATAGGTCGGGATTCCGACAGGCGTCAGGAAGGCGCCATCCGTACCGCCTGCCTGCATGATCCGAACCTGCGGGACGCCGGGGAACATCTTTGCCCCGAGCGCTTCGGCGGGTCCGAGCACCTTCGCGTCAAGCGGTGGCGGCGGCGCCGCGCCGCTGCGCACTTCCGGGATGGTGACGCTGACCTTGGGATCGCCGATCGCCTGGATCAGCGTCTGCCGGACCTCCTCCGAGCTGGTGCCGGGAAAGATCCGGCAATTGACGTTGGCGCGGGCACGCTGCGGAAGCGCATTGGTCGCGTGGCCGCCGTCGAGCATCGTCGCGACGCAGGTCGTGTGGAGGATCGAGTTCCATCCCGCATCGCGCTCGAGCACGGCGCGCGCGTCGGCGTCGCTCGGATTGGCGACGATCGCTTTCATGGCCGCGCCCTCTTCGCCGCCGCGGATCGCCGCCATCCGCGTGAAGAAGTCGCGCGTCGTGTCGTTGAACGTGACCGGGAAATCATAACCTTCCACCCGTACCAGCGCGTGGGCGAGGTGATAGATGGCGTTGTCCGGAACGGGCCGGGAGCTGTGTCCGCCGGGATTGGTCACCTCGAGCACGTAATTCTGCGGAAGCTTTTCGCCGACCTGGATGCCGAGATAGAGCGGCTTTCCATTCGAGTCGTACCGGCCTCCGCCACCCTCGTTCACGGCAAAGGCCGCGTCGATCAGGTCGCGCTTGTTCTTCGCCAGATACTCGGCGCCGTTGAACGCGCCGGCGGTTTCTTCGCCGCAGGTTAGCGCCATCTTCAGCGTGCGGCGCGGCTTGAACCCCTCCTTTTTGAAGCGTGCCATGGCATCGACCCAGATGGCCGCCATCGATTTGTCGTCGACCGTTCCGCGTCCATAGAAATAGCCGTTTTCTTCGACGAGCTTGAACGGATCACGAGTCCAATCCTCGCGCCTTGCTTCAACAACGTCGATGTGCGCGAGCATCAGGACCGGCTTGGCGCTGACGTCCCTGCCGGGAAGCATCGCGACCAATCCGCCTTCCTTCGGATGCTCCGGCACGCTGAAATAATGAAGATCGGACTCAGGAAAACCGGCCGCGCGCAGATGGGCGCCCATGCGTTGCGCCGCGAGCGTGCAGTCACCCTCGGACAGAGCCGTGTCGGTCTCGACCAGCTCCTTGTACAGGGAGCGGAACTCAGCCCGGTCAGGACGCAGTGCGGGCGCTGCCGGCTGAGCTGCCGCCGCGCTACCAATGCTCGCCAGCAACGCGCCAGCCAGAACCTTGCGGATCATCCAAATCTCCCCTGTTGTTGGCGGCAAATTGCGACGGATCAAGCTGTCGAGCAATAGGATGCCCGCACAGACGGAGAGTTTGCCTTTCCGCCGGGAGCCGCTAGACGATGCGCCGCCAGCTTCCATTCATCATGGGTGGGAAAGGAAGCGACCGGCATGAGTGATCCCGACCGATCTGACTGAGGCACGTCTTTGGCGCAACCCCCGGATATCAACGAAACCTTTCTTCGCGAGGTCGACGAAAACCTGCGCCGCGACCGGCTTCAGGACTTCGGCAAGAAATATGGCATCTGGCTGATCGCCGCGGTCGTCCTGTTCCTCGCGGCCACCGGCGGGTGGATCTACTGGCAGCAAAGGCAGGCCCAGCAGTCCGGGGAGCAGGTCGAGCAGCTCGCCCAGATCTACAGAAACTTCGGCGCCGGCGACCTCACCAGCGGATCGCAGAAGCTGGATGAGCTCGGGAGAAGCGGCAGCGAGGGGGTGCGGACGTCGGCGCTGTTCGCGAGCGCCGCCCTCGCCATCGAGCAGAACAACCTCAAGCTCGCGACCGACAAGTTCCGCGAGATCGCGGCCGACGACGGCCTCCCCAAGCCCTATCGCGATCTCGCCCTGATCCGCCAGACCGCGCTCGAGTTCGACCGGCTGAAGCCCGAAGAGGTGATCAGTCGGCTCGAGCCGCTCGCCAAGCCCGGACAGCCGTGGTTCGGAAGCGCCGGCGAGATGACGGCCACCGCGCTGATCAAGCAGGGCAAGAAAGAGGAGGCGGGCCGGCTCTACGCCTCCATCGCCAAAGACAGCACCGTTCCGGACGCAATCCGCGCACGCTCGGTCCAGATCGCCTCTAGCCTTGGCGTCGACGCAAGCAGCGCAATCGCCGCGCCCGCCCAGTAGGACCCACAATGATCCAGCATAAGCACTTTCGAGTTGCCGTTCTGATAACCGCTGCTCTGGCCGCCAGCGGCTGCAGCGTGTTCAAGCGTGGCAAGCGGCCCGCCACGCCGGTGCTTGGCGAGCGCATCCCGGTGCTGACGACCGAGAACGATGTCCAGGTCGATCCGGCCACCTCGGCCCTGCCGATGAGCCTTCCGGCCGAGGTCGCGAACACGATGTGGGCCCAATCGGGGGGCAATGCGTCGAAGTCGATGGGGCAGCTGGCGCTGGGCAAGGCGCTCGGCCAAGCCTGGAGCGCCAATGCCGGGCGGGGCAGCAGCCTGACGGCGCGCCTGGCCGCGGAGCCGATCGTCGCTGGCGATCGAGTCTATGTGATCGACACGCTCGGCGCCGTCCGTGCGTTCGACGCGCAGGCCGGCACCCTCATCTGGGCCAGCCAGACGCCCTTCGACGAGAGAACGAATACGCCCTCGCTCTACGGCGGCGGGATCGCCTACGACGGCGGCCGGATCTATGCGACCAACGGCGTCGGCTATGTCGCCGCGCTCGACGCGCGCACCGGCGGAATCGTGTGGAAGGTCCGCCCGGGTGGGCCCCTGCGCGGCGCGCCGACGGTCGCCAACGGCACGGTCTATGTGATGAGCCAGGACAACCAGATCTATTCGCTCAAGGAAGCGGACGGGTCGCAGAACTGGTCGCAGGCGGCCAGCCTGGAGATCGCGGGCGT
>DASURT010000196.1:0-8974 GCA_036375515.1 Sphingomicrobium sp. | reverse complement strand
ACGATCAAGTCGCCGATGGTCGGGACCGCCTATCTCTCGCCCGAACCGGGCGCGAAACCGTTGGCCGCGGTCGGCGATTCGGTCAAAGCCGGCGACACACTCCTGATCGTCGAGGCGATGAAGGTGATGAACCCGATCACCGCGCCCGAGGGCGGGGTCGTCAAGAAGATCATGGTCGCCGACGGCCAGCCGGTCGAGTTCGATCAGCCGCTCGTCGTTGTCGGCTGAGGCCCCGCCCGGTGAAAATTCAAAAGCTCCTGATCGCCAATCGCGGCGAGATCGCGCTTCGAATCCATCGCGCGTGCCACGAAATCGGGATCAAGACGGTCGCGGTCCATTCGACCGCCGATGCCGACGCGATGCACGTGCGGCTCGCCGACGAGACGGTGTGCATCGGCCCGCCGTCCGCCACCGAGTCCTACCTCAACATCCCCAACATCATCTCGGCCGCCGAGATCGTCCACGCGGATGCGATCCACCCCGGCTATGGCTTCCTCTCGGAGAACGCGCAGTTCGCCGAGATCGTCGAATCCCATAACATCATCTGGGTCGGTCCCAAGCCCGAGCATATCCGGATGATGGGCGACAAGATCGAGGCCAAGCGCACGGCCGCCAGGCTCGGCCTGCCGCTGGTCCCCGGCTCGGAAGGGGCGTTGAAGAGCGTCAGCCAGGCGAAGGCGCTCGCTTCCGAGATCGGCTATCCGGTTCTCATCAAGGCGGCTTCCGGCGGCGGCGGGCGCGGCATGAAGGTCGTCCCCGAGGAGAACCAGCTCGAAAGCCTGATGAGCCAGGCCGCGGCCGAGGCGCGCTCGGCGTTCGGCGACGACACCGTCTACATGGAGAAATATCTCGCCGACCCGCGCCACATCGAGTTCCAGGTGTTCGGCGACGGCAAGGGCGGCGCGATCCATCTGGGTGAGCGCGACTGCTCGCTCCAGCGCCGCCACCAGAAAGTGCTCGAGGAAGCGCCCTCGCCGGTCATCACTCCGGAAGAGCGCAAGCGCATGGGCGAGGTCGTCCGCCAGGCGATGAGCGAAATGGACTATCGCGGCGCGGGCACGATCGAGTTCCTCTACGAGAACGGCGAATTCTACTTCATCGAGATGAACACGAGGCTCCAGGTCGAGCATCCGGTGACCGAGATGATCAGCGACCTCGACCTGGTGCGCGAGCAGATCCGCGTCGCCGCCGGCGAGGGCCTGTCATGCACCCAGGACGAGGTGCGGCTCCACGGCCACGCGATCGAGTGCCGGATCAACGCCGAGGACCCGGAAACCTTCGCCCCCTCGCCCGGCCTCGTGAAGAATTATGTCGCGCCTGGAGGCATGCACGTCCGCGTCGATAGCGGCCTCTACACCGGCTATCGGGTGCCGCCTTACTACGACAGCATGATCGGCAAGCTGATCGTTTACGGAACCACCCGCGAAGACTGCATCATGCGCCTGCGCCGGGCGCTGGAGGAGTATGTGGTGGAGGGGATGAAGACCACGATTCCCTTGCACCAGAAGCTCGTCCGCGACCCCGAGTTCCTTGCCGGGGATTACACGATCAAATGGCTGGAGCGCTGGCTCGAGCGAAGCCGCGAGGAGCTCGCCTGACGCTCGATTGACCATGTTGCCCGTGGCGCGGGACTTGCCCTCCGGCACCTGTCCGATACGCTGGGTCCTTAAGCAAACCTTCCGCCGTGGAGCGCGTTTCCTTGAGGCGAGGCGTTCGATGTCCAGCTATCGCGGAACTGCTGATGCGCCCGACAAAGCGAAGGCCATCGCCGCCGTGATCGCCGTCCATGTCGTGCTCGCCGCGGCGATTCTTTCCGGGCTCAACGTGCGCATTGTCTCTCACGCGGTCGAGCAGTTGAAGACCTTCGACATCCTCCAGCCGCCACCGCCTCCGTCCAAACCGCCGCCGCCGGCGCCGCGACCCGCCCGGGCCAGGCTCGAGGAGGGCGCCGCGGGCAAGAAGGCCGAGCCGTCGCCGGTCGTCGCGCCCGCGCCCCGGATTCCCGCGCAGTCGCCCTTACCCGCCGCACCGGTCGCGGGAACCGGAAGCGGCAGTACGGCGGGGGCGGCCACTTCGGGGACCGGGACCGGCGCCGGCGGGGCGGGTACCGGCCCGGGCGGAGGCGGGGGTGAGTTCACGCCCGCGCGGCGCATCACCAAGATCCCCGACCGCGAGTATCGCCGCCTCGCGTCGACCGGCCTCCCGAACGGCTCCGTCGGAGTGACGATCAAGGTCGATGTCGACGGGAGCGTCTCCAACTGCCGGATCTCGCGCTCGAGCGGGAATGCTTCCGCCGACTCTCTGATGTGCGAGCTGACCCTGCGGTATATCCGGTTCAACCCGGCGCGCGACCCGGGCGGCCGGGCGGTCGCGCAGGACGTGACCTTCAATCCGAACTGGTATCGTCCTCGCTGACGATCAGCGGCCCGCCACCCAATCCTCGCTGCTGCCGCCGCCGTTTTCCGCCAGCTTCGCGGCATCGCGGCCGTAGGCGTCGTCATAATAAGCGATGGTCTGGCCGTCCGGCATCGCCGTCATGTAGGTGATATAGACCGGTACCGGCTGCGCCAGCGGCACGGGTTCCTCGGTTCCCGCCCCCTGCCATGTGAGTTCGCGGCCGAACAGCCAGCGGCTCAAGCGCCACGCGTCTTCGAGCCGGACGCAGCCGCCGCTGAAGTAACGCGTCGATTCCTTGAACAGCTCGCGCCGCGGATTGTCGTGGAGATAGACCCCGAACTGATTGGGGAACATGAACTTGATGCGGCCCATGAAATTCTTCGGGCCTGGCTTCTGCCGGATCATCAATTCGACCTTGCCGTCGACGACGCCTTGCCAGTCGACGGTCCTGGGATCGATGAGCGTGGGGTTGCGCGACCAGTCGGACACGATCTCGTAGCCATAATCGTCGAGATATTTGAGACCGAACTTCACGACATACTGGGCGACGTCCTCGCCCGCGAGATCGGAGGGCACGTACCAGTAGGGATTGAGCGCGGCATAGCGGATGTAAGCCGCGAGCATTGGCGTCGGCCATTTGGGCTTGCCGACGACCACGACCATCGAATCGACCGGCCGGCCGTTTTCGTACATGTACAGCCGCTGCTGCGCGGCGTTCACCATCACATATCGCTGCTTGCCCGCGGGAAGGACCCGGGCGCGCTTGAGGTTCAGCTCCAGGATCTCGCGCTGATGATCGTCGCTGTACTTGTGCTCGGCGATGGCCTCGCGAAGCTGCCCGTAGATCGGGTGCATCCAGCCCAGGGAACCGACATGGTCCTGCAGCGACGGTGCCGCCGCCGCCTCGAGCAAAGCCGCCAGCGGGGTCGGCGCCTTCGGCCGCAGATCGGCATCGACATAGGTGATCCCGACGCCGGGATCTTGCCGCATGTCCGAAACATAGGCGGCGAACGCCTCCGACAGCATCCGGTCCGCGCGAAGGAGGTCCTTGCGCTTGCCGTCGCGAGCCTTGAGCAGCGCCGCCTGAAGTGCCGCCGGATGATATTTGCCGGGATCGAGCCCATCGAGGCCGGCGGTGCTCAGCAGCGAGACGAGACGCTCGGCCGAATTTCCCGCGGCCGGTGACAGCCACAGCAGGGCATCGTTGCGAGCGCGGTAGAAGTCCGCGACCTCTTGTCCGGATACCGGCTGGGCCTGGGCGGTCGCCGGAGCTGCCTGCGCGGCCGACGGCGGCAGCGCGCCCAGCGCGACCGCAAGGGCGACCGCGCCGAAGCTCCGAAAAAAGTGCACCGGCCGGCGGCCGGTGCACGAGTTACGCGTCACTTTCACTTGTTCGTCCGATAATTATCCGCGCTCGCCGCTCCGGGCTGCCGGCGGAGCGGTGTAGGTCGGAGGCGGGGCAGAGGCGGCTGGCGCACCGGCATAATACTGGCCGTTATAGACGTAGCCGTCCACCACGCCATCATTGTTCTGGTCGGCCCAGATCGCGCCGGCCAGACCGCCCACCGCGGCGCCGATCACCGCGCCCTGAAGGATGCTGACACCCGGAATGACCGCACCGGCGACCGCTCCCAGGGCGGCACCGCCGAGCGCGCCGGTGGCGACGCGGCGGAGGGTCGGGTCGTAGCCCTGAGGCGTGCCCGTATAATATTGGCCGTTATAGACGTAGCCGTCGACATAGCCGTCATTGTTGTTGTCGGCCCAGACCGCTCCGGCGAGACCGCCGATCGCGGCGCCGACCGCGGCACCCTCGATCACGCTGACGCCGGGAACGACGGCGCCGACCGCGGCGCCGCCAAGGCCGCCAACCGCGGCGCCTTCCGCAACGCGCGGATTGCTCGCGCATGCGCTCAGCGTCACAGTGCCTGCCAGCGCCAGGACCAAAATGGATTTTTGCATCGTCTCTCTCCCGTATTGTTGAGTTTGCCGGGACATGCGCCCGGGTCCCGGTCCCCCGGCGACGGTGCATGTCACAATCGCAGGAACGACGATCAAGCATCATCGTTCCGCACGCGCGACAATGTTTGAATCCACAAGCCGGCCGGTCGGTTCCCCCGCCTTGCTCATCCCCTTGATTCTGCTCTAGAAGCCGCGGCACGATGAAGGCCACGATCCACCATAATCCGCTGTGCGGAACGTCGCGAAAAACGCTTGAAATCCTTAAACATTCCGGTGTCGAGCTGACGGTAAACGAATATTTGAAGACACCGCCTGGCCGTGACGAGCTGAAGCGGCTCTACGAGCGTGCCGGGATCACCCCGCGCGAGGGCCTGCGCGCCAAGGAGCCGCTGGCCGAGGAGCTCGGGCTCACCCGGCCCGGCGTCACCGACGACGAAGTGCTCGACGCGATGGCCCTGCACCCGATTCTGATCGACCGGCCGCTCGTCGAGACGGACAAGGGCGCGCGCCTCTGCCGGCCGCAGGACAAGGTGCGGGAAATCCTGTAATTTTCCAGGAATGAGTCGGCTCGACCCGCGCCTGCTGCTCCAGGGCTATGCGAGCGGGATTTTCCCGATGGCCGACAGCCGCGAGGCGCACGAGCTGTTCTGGGTCGAGCCGCGCAACCGCGCGATCATCCCGCTTCGCGGGTTCCACGTTTCGAGGTCGCTCCGGCGGACGCTCCGCTCGGGCCGCTTCACCGTCACCCGCGACCGCGATTTCGCCGGAGTGATCGCGGCCTGCGCCGACCGGGAGGAGACCTGGATCAATGCCGAGCTCGAGCGCGCGATGCTCGCGCTCCACGGCTCCGGCCACGCCCACTCGATCGAGGTGACTCATGCCGGGCGGCTGGTCGGCGGCCTCTACGGGGTGAAGCTCGGCCGGGCCTTCTTCGGCGAGAGCATGTTCAGCCGCGAGACCGATGCGTCCAAGGTCGCGCTCGCGTGGCTGGTCGCCCGGCTGAAGGCCGGCAACTTCACTCTGCTCGACTGCCAGTTCATGACCGACCACCTCGCGTCGCTCGGCGCGGTCAGCATCCCAAGGGAGGCTTATGTGGCGTTGTTGGCGACGGCGCTCGGTGGCGCGGGGGCGGCCTCTCGCGGCGGAGGAGCCGCGGGGCTGGCCGATGCGGGGGCCGCGGTCCCCGATTCGCCGCCCGATTTCGGAGCGCTCGACCGGTTGCTAGAAATGACCGGCGCGGCCGGCGCGGCGGGCCCCGCCGGATATGTCATCTCGCAGCTCTTGGGCCAGACGTCATAGACGGGATGCTCGACGACATTGAGCGACGGCGATTCCTTGTACAGCCAGCCCGAGAATATCCGGGCCCATTTGCGATCCGGCCGCTGGACGTCGACCTGGACGAAGGCGCCGGTCAGCTTCTCCTCCTCCCATGGGGCGCTGGTCTCGCAGGCGCGAAGCCGCACGATCATGTCCTTCCAGCGCGCCGACTGGCCCGGATGCAGGGCGACGTTCTGGACGATGCCGTTGCGCTTGTTGAGGATTCCGAGAACCGCGACGCGCTGCCGCATTGGCGTGACGCCCGGCTGGTTCGCGTTCGCCGCGGCGGCGCCGTTGGCGGCCGGCGGCGCGGACGCGTTCTCCTCGCCGCCCCGCCCGCACGCCGCGAGCGCGAACAGGAGCAGAATCGGTGCGGCGATCCACTTCACGCTTATTCTGGGATCCACGGCTCGTAATCGCCGGTCGCGGCGGGACGGATCTTGCCCGACCCGAGCGCCCCGTCGGGCCGGAAGGCGGCCATCGTGCCCGTGAGGTTCGGGGTCGGCTTCGTCTGAAACCGGCGGATCGGCGGAAGGCTCTTCTCCGGCAGGTCGTCGATCGTGCCTCTCAGCCACAATTGCCAGTCGGGCGGCACGCGGCTGCCGTCATTGTCGCCGGCGTAAATCACCCAGCGCCGGCCCGGACGTTTCTTGTCGCGGTAATAGACGTTCCCCGCCTCGTCGCGGCCGACCTCCTCGCCGAAGCGGCGGGTCCACAGACCCGTGCCCCAGGTCGCGCCGTTCCACCAGGTGAAAGTTCTGGACCAGAAACCCATGGGCTAGCGCCTCTGCCGCAATCCTCCCCTCCCTGCAAGGGAGGGGTCGGGGGTGGGTGAGCCGGGCTGCGGCTCAATGCCGACGGCCGGCTAGCGATGCTCGCTTTCGCTCGTACCCACCCCTGGCCCCTCCCTCAAAGGGAGGGGGAAATCAGCGCGGCCACTCCACCCGGTCGCCGGCCCGGATCCCGAGTTCTTCCGCCCGGCCGCCGCGGATCTCAAGCACCGCCGCGACCGGCTCGCCCGACAGCACCGGCGAATCGTTCCGCGGTCGCGCGGCGGTGATCCTCTCGATTCGGCCGTCAGCGCGGATGAAGATGATGTCGAGCGGAATCAGCGTTTCGTGCATCCAGAAGGACGCGTATCGGGGCGGGTTCATCGGGAAAATCATCCCGCGATTCTTCCCGAGCGACCTCCGGTGCATCAACCCCAGTGCCTGCTGGTCGAGCGTCCGCGCGACTTCGACGTCGAACCGGTGGACGCCGCCGGCCGAATGGATCGTGACGAGCACCCGCTCGAGTCCGGTTCGGACAACCTTGTCCACGTTCTGCGCCGCTTCGATTTTCGGCCCGCATGCGGCGAGCGCCGCCGCGATTATGATTCCTCCGATTCGTCGCAGCGCTTGAGCTCGACCGCGGTCAGACCCTTCCCGCTCGACGCGATTCGGGCCAGAAACGCCTGTCCCGGCTGCAGATCTCCCAGGTGCGAATCGCGAACCGTCTCCATATGCACGAAGACGTCCTGGCCGGCCGCATCCGAATCCCGCGTGAGGAAGCCGTAGCCGCGCACCCGATTGAACCATTTCACCTCCACGCGCTCGAACTCGCCGGCCGCTTCGGCAAGCGCCTTGCGGTCCGCGCGTTCCGCCGATGAAATGGACGGGCGCGAGTGCTGGGGCAAGGCCGACGACAGGTCGATCGACAGGACCTTCTTCGCCTGCAGCCCGCGTTCGAGCCGGACCGGCACGCACTCGATGACCGCGCCTTCGGGAACGCTCCTACGGCCATGCTCGCGAAGCACGCTGAAGTGGAGGAGCACATCGCCTTCGATATCGTCGCTGACGAGGAAGCCGAAGCCGCGGGTCCCGTCGAACCATTTTACCCGGCCGGTGATCGGCGCCATCTCGGGCGCGGGGGTTCCTTCTTCCGGCTTCATCTCGGGAGTTGGCTGCGCCTCGCTTCCGGCGCTTTTTACAGTCCCACGCGGCACTCGACGCTATTAACATGCGTGCATGTGTCGGCAAACCGACTTTAGATAAGGGTTTGCGAAGCTCGATCGGTCAGCTCGTCGAGATCGACCGGGGCTCCGGGCGGAAGGCCGACGATCAGGCGCGCAAGGCCGAAACCATGCCCGGCGCGGATCATCGCCGCGATCGCCTTCTCCCGCTCCCTCAATTCGGCGGGGCCCGTCGCAAACGGCCCGATACGGCGGCGCTCGGCGAAACGAAGCGCGGCCGAGAGCGCTTCGCGGTCGCTATGGCCACGCGCGGCGGCGCCGTCCTCCTCGTCGATCCCGGCGGCGCGCAGCTTCCGCTCGAGGCGGCGCTTGCCATATCCCCGGGCGCTCAGCGTCCTCGCCTGCGCCAGTGCATAGCCCGCATCGTCGACATAGCCCTGGGCGGCGAACCGGTCCGCTAGGCCGGCCAGGTCCGGCTCTTCCGCTCCGTCCCATCCGCGCTCGCGGATCTTGCGAGCAAGATAGGCGCGAAGCCTCCCGCGGCTGGTCGCGAAGCGTCCGACATAGGCCAGCGCCAGCTCCTTCAGGCCACGCTCGTTGAGCGGCGATGGGGTCCGGCGCCGGTTGGCTTTGCGGTTGCTCTGGCCATTCACGCCATGTTTGTGCCACGTTTCCCGACCATCAGAAATTCCTTCATCGTGCCAACAGCCAGAGGAAGGGCCGGCGTGCTCGAGCGCAACGCCCAAAGTAAGATCGAGCTTGCCCCACCGGGCGCCACGCCGACTCTCGACACCCTGCCGCGTCGCATCGCCGACTTCGCCACGCTCGGCGAAGCCTTGGATTATGCCGCGCAGGGCAAGCGCGGGCTCAATTTCCACGATGCCCGGGGCTCGCTGTCGCACGCTTATCCCTATTCCGAGCTGCGCGATGAAGCGCTCGTTCATGCCCGGCGCTTCATCGCGCTGGGGATCAGGCCGGCCGATCGCATCGCCATGGTTGCCGAGACGGGGCCCGAGTTCGCCGCCTGCTTCTTCGGCGCGGTCTATGCCGGCGCCTGGCCGGTGCCGCTCCCGCTCCCGACCAGCTTCGGAGGGCGCGAGGCCTATGTCGACCAGCTCTCCGTCCAGCTCGAGAGCTGCGATCCGGCGCTGTTCCTCTACCCTGCCGAGCTCGCGGACTTCGGGGCCGAGGCCGCCGCGAAGGCCAGGTTCGAGTCACGCGACTGGGAGTCGTTCGCAACCGTGGAGCCCGCGAGCGCGGAGCTTCCGGCCGCCCGGCCGGACGATATCGCATATTTGCAATATTCGAGCGGCTCGACGCGCTTCCCGCACGGGGTCGCCGTGACCCATC
>DASURT010000195.1:0-5493 GCA_036375515.1 Sphingomicrobium sp. | reverse complement strand
GATTTCGGGCGGGGCCGACCTCACGATCGACCGCGATCGCGACAAGAACCCCGTGGTGGCCCTGCGTGAGATCGCCGAGGAGACGGTCAAGCCGAAGGATCTCGAGGAAGCGGTCGTCACGAACCTGCAGAAGGTCCGGATCGACGAGGAGGACGAAACCGAGGAGCTGGCATCGCTGAGCGATGCGGCCGAGGCGCTGCGTCTTACCGCCGCCGCCCCGCCCAGGCCGACGCCATCGGGCGGGGATTACGAATAATCATTCGGCGGCCGTCTTGACGGCTGCCTTGATCGAATGCCGGTCGCCCTCGCGGTCGATCCACATCAGATCCTGCAAGGCCAACTCGCGCCCGTCGTGCGCGAGCACCGCGATCCTGCGCACCGGCCTGCCGTCCCGCCGGTCGGCGAGCACGACTTCCATCTGCCCGTACCCCCATTGATCGCCCCATTGGCGGAGCGCCAGAAGAACCGGCAGCAGACCCTCCCCCTTGACCGTCAGCGCATAGATGACCTTTCGACGATCGGTCGGGTCCGGCGACCGCTCGAGGATTCCGCCCGCGACCAGCTTGGCCAGGCGGTCCGATAGGATGTTTCGCGCCACTCCGAGGCCCGCCTGAAACTCCTCGAAATGGTGCAAGCCGTTGAGGGCGCCGCGCAGGATCAGGAACGCCCATTTCTCGCCGATCAGCTCGACCGCGGCCGGGATCGGGCACGACAGCGCCGCCTCCCTGAAAGCGTCGATTTGCGACGTGACCGTGTCTGCCGGCAATGCGCCGCCTCCCTCTCCTCGACTCGATGAAAGCATAACGCGCGAGCAAAGAATAGTTGCAAGTCGAAACGCGATTTGTTAGTTTCAAATCGCAACTAACACAACAGGAGGTAAGGCGATGTTTCGCCCGCTCTACGCCCTTTCCGCGCTCGCCCTGACCGCCACTCCCGCGCTCGGAGCGACCTATTCCGCCAGGCCCGCGGCGCCGACCTCCGAACGGTTCGTCACGCGCGACATCGTCTGGCGCTGCGGTCCGGAGGCCTGCCAGGGCGAGACCGCCGAGAGCCGGCCGGTCGTGCTGTGCCAGTCGCTCGCCAAGCGGGCGGGCCGGATCGAGAGCTTCCTCGTCGACGGCCGGGCGTTCAGCGCCGCCGAGCTCGACAAGTGCAACGCGTCGATCAAGGCCGCCAAGGGATCCGCGCTCGCCGCCCAGTAGTTCCCGTCCCCCGGGGCCGCCAGCGCTCCCCTCGGCGGCCCCATTTTCCTTTCGCGCTTGCACAAACGCGCGTCCTGACACCATTTTAGGCTCGTGCTGAGACAGTATGAGCTCGTCGAGAAGGTCCGCTCCTACGATCCCGATGCGGACGAGGGGTTGATCAACCGCGCCTACGTCTTCTCGATGAAGGCGCACGGCTCCCAATTGCGCGCGTCCGGCGACCCCTATTTCAGCCATCCGATCGAAGTCGCGGGAATCCTCACCGACCTGAAGCTCGACGATCAGACGATCGTCACCGCGATCCTCCACGACACGATCGAGGATACGCTCGCCACTCCGCAAGAAATCGAAAAGCTGTTCGGCAAGGACGTCGCCCGGCTGGTCGACGGCGTGACCAAGCTGTCGAAGATCGAGGCCCAGTCGGAGAGCGAGCGGGCGGCCGAGAACCTGCGCAAGTTCCTGCTGGCGCTGTCCGACGACATCCGCGTGCTGCTGGTGAAGCTCGCCGACCGGCTGCACAACATGCGGACGCTGCACCACATCCCGTCCGAGGAGAAGCGCCGCCGGATCGCGCGCGAGACGATGGATATCTACGCTCCGCTCGCCGAGCGCATCGGCATGTACGAGATGATGACCGAGATGCAGACGCTCGCGTTCCGGGAGCTCGAGCCGGACGCCTACGCCTCGATCACCCGCCGCCTGAAGCAGCTGACCGAATCCGGCGGCGATCTCGTCAACCGGATCGGCCTCGGGTTGCAGCTCTATCTCGCCGACAACGGCCTCGAGGCCGAGGTGACGGGACGGCAGAAGCATCCCTTTTCGATCTGGAGGAAGATGGCCGAGCGGCACATCAGCTTCGAGCAACTGTCCGACGTGATGGCCTTCCGGATCATCGTGGCCGACGTCGCCGAATGCTACCGCGCGCTCGGACTGCTCCACAGCCGTTGGCCGATGGTCCCGGGGCGGTTCAAGGACTATGTCTCGACGCCCAAGCGCAACGGCTACCGCAGCCTGCACACCTCGGTCATCCACGATTCGAAGATGCGGATCGAGATCCAGATCCGCGACCGGGAGATGCACGAGCAGGCCGAGCGCGGCCTCGCCGCCCACTGGGCCTACAAGGAAGGCAAGCCGGGCGCCGAACTCCACATCCCCTGGGTCGACGATCTCGTCGAGATCCTCGACCACGCCGAGAGCCCCGAAGAGCTGCTCGAGCACACCCGCATGGCGATGTATCAGGATCGGATCTTCGCCTTCACTCCGAAGGGCGAGCTGATCCAGCTGCCCAAGGGCGCGACCCCGGTCGATTTCGCCTATGCGGTCCACACCGATCTCGGCGACCGCACGGTCGGCGCCAAGGTCAACGGCCGAGTCGTCCCGCTTCGCACGATGCTCGAGAACGGCGACCAGGTCGAAATCCTCGCGTCCGAAGCCCAGCACCCGCAGCCCAGCTGGCTGCGCTTCGTCGCCACCGGCAAGGCGCGCGCGGGCGTGCGGCGCTTCGTCCGGCACAAGGAGCGCGAGGAGACGGTGGAGCTGGGCCGCAAGATTTACGACGAGATCGTCGCCCGCCTTCCCGCCGAGCTCGACAAGGAAGCGCTCAAGCGCGCGCTCAAGAAGCTCAAGATCGAGAATGAGGACGAGCTGATGATCGCCATCGCGCGCAAGCGCGTGAACGACGAGGCGCTGATGGAGGCGCTGATGCCCGGCTCCGCCGGCGCCGACGTCGCCCCCCGGCCGATCGGACAGCGCAGGGCGATCTCGATCAAGGGGCTGACGCCCGGCGTCGCCTATCATCTCGCGACCTGTTGCTATCCGATTCCCGGCGACCGGATCGTCGGCCTCAGGCGCGAGGACGAAGAGATCGAGGTGCATGTGATCGGCTGCGACACGCTGGCGAGCGGAGTCGATGCCGACTGGCTCGATCTCGCCTGGGGCGAGGGTTCGGACGGCGGCGCCGCGCGGCTGTCGGTGATCCTGCGCGACATTCCGGGCGCGCTCGGGACGATGTCCGGGATTCTTGGCGCCAAGCACGCCAACATCATCAACCTTCAGCTGGTCCACCGCGACGGCAGCTTCCAGACCTTCCACCTCGACATCGAGGTGCACGACCTCGCGCATCTTCACGCGATCATCGCCGCGTTGCGCGAGGCCGATCCGGTCAGCTCGGTCGAACGGATTTAAAACTTCCCCTCGCCTGAAGGGAGCCGGATCAGACCTTCGCCTTCTCGCGCTGCCGCCGCGCGTGGGCGTCCCCGGCGGCGAGCACGGCCAGCATCACGAGGTCCGATGCGGTGGCGGTCATCGGAGCGATCTGCACCGGAAGCTCCAATCCGAGGATGTACGGGCCGAGAACGTTCTCTCCCCCGACCGCGCGGAGGAGTTTGGTGGACAGGCTCGCCGATTGCAGCCCGGGCATGACGAGGACGTTCGCCGGGCCCGAGAGGCGGCTGAACGGATAGTAGCGGCGCTGGGTCTCGAAATTGAGCGCCACGTCGGGCGCCATTTCGCCTTCATATTCGAAATCGGCCTTGAAGCCGTCCAAGAGCTTCACCGCTCCGCGAAGCTCCTCGATGTGCATCCCCGGCGGATTGCCGAAGGTCGTGTAGCTGATGAACGCGACCCGCGGCTCGAGCCCCATCCGCCTGGCAAATCCGGAAGAGCGCATGGCGATCGCCGCGAACTGCTCGGCGGTCGGGCGCTCGGTCACCGCAGTGTCCGCGATCAGCACGGTCTGATGGCGCGTGACCAGCACGCTGATCCCGAAAGGAATCGCCTCCGACTCGTCATCGATGATCATCCGCACCTGCTTCAGCGACTGGCTGAACGGCCGGGTGGTGCCCGTGATCATCGCGTCCGCCTCGCCGAGCGCGAGCATGGCCGCGGCGAAATAATTGCGGTCCTGGTTGACCATCCGCTCGATCTCGCGGCGCAGGAGCCCGTGCCGCTGGTGCTTCTCGTAAATGAAATCGACCGCGCGGCCCACGAGCGGCGAATTGCGGCTGTTGAGCACCTCGTAGGCGTGGGGGTCGTCGACCCCCATCTCCTTCAGCAGGTCGTACACGTTCTCGCGGCCGACCAGCACCGGAGTGCCGTAGCCGCCTTCCTTGAAGGCGATCGCGGCGCGCAGAACGTTGGGCTCCTCGCCCTCCGCGAACAGCACGCGCTTCGGGTTGGAACGCGCATTCTCGTAGGCCAGGCTCATCACCGCCACGGTCGGATTGAGGCGCCCGCGCAGTTGCTGCCGGTACGCGTCGAGATCCTTGACCGGCTGCTGCGCGACCCCGGTTCGTCCGGCCGCTTCCGCGACCGCGGAGGCCACCACCTCCATCAGCCGCGGGTCGAACGGCGCGGGGATGATATAGTCGCGCCCGAAACTCTGCGAACGCCCGCCATAGGCCGCCGCGACTTCCTCGGGCACCGGCTCGCGCGCGAGCTCGGCCAGCGCGTCGGCGGCGGCAATCTTCATCTCGTCGTTGATCGCGGTCGCGCGGACGTCGAGCGCCCCGCGGAAGATGAACGGGAAGCCGAGCACGTTGTTGACCTGGTTTGGATAGTCCGAGCGGCCGGTGGCGATGATTGCGTCGGGCCGCGCCTCGCGGGCCAGCGGCGGCGCGATCTCCGGGTCGGGATTGGCCATGGCGAAGATGATCGGCTGCTCGGCCATGCTCTTCACCATCTCCGGCGAGACGACGTTGGCGGCGGAGAGGCCGAGGAACACGTCGGCGCCCACCATGGCCTCGGCGAGCGTGCGCTTGCCGGTGTCCACGGCATGCGCCGATTTCCACTGGTCGAGGTCGGTGCGCTCCTTGTGGATCACACCCTTGCGGTCGCACATGATGATATTGTCGCCGCGAACGCCCATCGCCTTGATGAGCTCGGTGCAGGCGATGGCCGCGGCGCCGGCTCCGTTCACCACGACCTTGATCTTCGCAAGCTCGCGCTTCGTGAGCAGGCAGGCGTTGATGAGGCCCGCGGCGGTGATGATCGCCGTGCCATGCTGGTCGTCGTGGAACACCGGGATGTTCATCCGCTCCCGCAAGGCCTGCTCGATGACGAAGCAGTCCGGCGCGGCGATGTCCTCGAGGTTGATCCCGCCGAAACTCGGCTCGAGCAGCGCGACGGCGTCGATGAACTTTTGCGGGTCTTCGGTCGCGACCTCGATGTCGATCGCGTCGACATCGGCGAAGCGCTTGAACAGCACCGCCTTGCCTTCCATCACCGGCTTGGCGGCGAGCGCTCCCAGATTGCCGAGCCCGAGGATCGCCGTTCCGTTGGAGATCACCGCGAC
>DASURT010000194.1:0-21546 GCA_036375515.1 Sphingomicrobium sp. | reverse complement strand
GCGCTGGCGATCGCGGCGAGCGCGGCGACGTTCAGCTTGGTAATCTTCGCCAGGTACGGAAAGTCCATATTCTCGATCGTGTCGCCGTACTTGATCCCGTTCTCGGTCCTCAAATCCTGGTGTTGCCAATTGTAATTCTCGACCGCGACGCTGATCCGCGCGGCCGGATAGCCGAGCTCGAGGAACGGGATGTGATCGCCGCCGCGGCCGAAGCGATCGGTGCGCCAGATTTGCCGCACGTCGAGCCCGATCTTCAGCCGGTCCGCGAGGCTGTCGAGAAATCGCGAGATGTTGCGCGACGGCGCATCATTCTCGCCGCCGAGGCTGTGCAACGACTTAGACAATTCGGTTTGCCCCTGCGAGCGCGGCCCTTCGGACAGCACGCGCGCGTGCGCGGAATCGCACACGCCGTCGGACGAGCATGAGTTGCCGATGATGTCGTTGTTGAGGACGGCGATGACGTTCCAGCCCTGCGCCTTGGCATAGTTCGCCAGCACCTTGCCGCCGTAGAGCCCCTGTTCCTCGCCCGACAGCGCTGCATAGACGATCGTGCCCGGGAACTTGTGCTTCGAGAGCACCCGCGCCGCCTCGATCACCGCCGCCGTGCCCGAGCCGTCGTCGTTGGCGCCGGGAGCGTCGGAGGTGAAGTTCATTGGGTCGGTGACGCGGCTGTCGATATGCCCCTGGATGATGACGACGTCGTTGGGCCGCTCGGTGCCGCGCTGGATCGCGACCATGTCGCGAACCCGGGTCGGGGTCGGAATGCGCGCTCCGGTGAAGACCTCGGACGGATCGACCATGGTCAGGCAATCGCCGCAGTCCGCCAAGTAGCGCTGGAATTCGCCGCGGGTCCATTCCAGCGCCGCCCCGATCCCGCGCTTGGGGTCGGTTTGCGACGACAAGGTGTGCCGGGTGCCGAAGCTGACCAGCTTCTCGACCGTCGCCTTCATTCGCGCGGCGCTGACCGGCTGGACGATCGCGCGCAGCTTTGCGTCGGACGAGGGCAAGGGAGCGGCGATGGCGGCGGCGGGGATGAGCGCGGCGGATGCGACGAGCAGCTTTTTCATGGGCGCAGTCGATGAACCCGCGGGCGGCCGCTTGGCAAGTCGCCGTCGCATCAAGTCGAAGCTTCGTCGACACGGGCACGTCGCGGGGCAGCCATTCCCGTTACTCCGTCCGGCCGATGGGGAGAGCCATGATGGTCCGCGCATTCCTGCTTGCCTTGCTGGTCGTTGCCGCGCCCGTGTGGGCGAAGCCGGTCGACCGCCGGGCCGCTCTCGATGAGCTGCTCGCCGCCGACCGCGCCTTTTCCGCCGCGGCCGCCACGGCGGCCGACCCCGTGGCCGGCCTCGCTCCTATGCTCGACGGTGACGTCGTCATGCCCGCTCCGGGCAAGGGCCACGCCGTCGGCCGCGACGCGGTGCTGGCCGTCTTTCGCGAGGTTCCGTCGTACAAGGAAGGAAGCGTCCGCTGGGCGCCGGTCCGGGGCGGCATTTCGGCCGACGGGACGCAGGGGTTCACCTACGGCTTCCTGTCCGTGACCGGCGGCGACGCGGCCAAGCGCAACCGCAAATATCTCGCTTACTGGGTCAAGCGCCCGGCGGGCTGGCGAGTCGTCGCTTACCGCCAGGTCGTCCGCGAGGCCGGAGAGGTTTCCACCGCGATGTTGCCGCCGTCGCTGCCGCCTTCCGCGGTCGAGCCGGTCGACGACCCGGCGGTGGTCGCCGCGCACAATCAGAGCCTGGCGGCCGCCGAAAAAGCCTTTTCCGACCGGGCTCAGGTCGTCGGCGTCAGGCAGGCCTTCCGCGAGTTCGGTCGCGAGGACGCGATGAACATGTATTCGGGCGCGGGCTTTGCCGTCGGGCTCGACGCGGTCGTGGCGAACTTCAAGGAGGAGGGCCCGGCCAGGATCCACTGGAGCACCGAACGCGGCTTCGCGGCATCCAGCGGCGATCTCGGAGTCAGCATCGGCACGATCTGGTCGAACGACGCCAGGGACGGCCAGGGCTTCCCGTTCTTCACCGTCTGGCGGCGCGACGGGCCTGATCAGCCGTGGCGCTACATCGCCGAATAGGCGCCGGGCGCTGGAATTAGCAGCTGGCGGGGTCTAGGGGGACCGCACCCCCCAACCCCAGCTCCAGGACACGTATCCATGCTTCGCAGTATCGACCATTTCATCGGCGGTTCCAACTTTGCCAGCGGCGAGCGCGCCGAGGGCCGAACCGGCGAGGTGTTCGATCCCAACCAGGGCCAGGTCCAGGCCCATGTCCGCTTCGGCACCGCTTCCGATCTCCAGAGAGCGGTCGACGCCGCCAAGGCCGCTCAGCCGGCCTGGGCCGCGACCAACCCGCAGCGCCGCGCCCGGGTGATGTTCAAATTCAAGGAGCTGGTCGAAAGGAACATGGACGAGCTCGCCCACCTGCTCAGCTCCGAACACGGCAAGGTCATCGCCGACGCCCGGGGCGACGTTCAGCGCGGGCTCGAGGTGATCGAATATGCCTGCGGCATCCCGCAGGCGTTGAAGGGCGAATATACGGTCGGCGCGGGCCCTGGCATCGACGTCTATTCGATGCGCCAGCCGCTCGGCATCGGCGCGGGCATCACCCCGTTCAACTTCCCCGCGATGATCCCGATGTGGATGTTCGGCATGGCGATCGCCTGCGGCAACGCCTTCATCGTCAAGCCCAGCGAGCGCGACCCGAGCGTGCCCAATCGCCTGGCCGAGCTGATGACCGAAGCGGGCCTGCCCGACGGAATCCTCAACGTCGTCCATGGCGACAAGGAAATGGTCGACGCGATCCTCGACCATCCGGACATCGCGGCGGTGAGCTTCGTCGGATCGTCCGACATCGCCCAGTACATTTACTCCCGAGGCACGGAGAACGGGAAGCGCGTCCAGGCGTTTGGCGGAGCCAAGAACCACGGCATCGTCATGCCCGACGCCGACCTCGACCAGGTCGTCAACGACATCGCGGGCGCAGCCTTCGGCTCGGCCGGCGAGCGCTGCATGGCGCTGCCCGTGGTCGTCCCGGTCGGCGACGAGACCGCCGACGCTCTCCGCGCGAAGCTGATCCCGGCGATCGGCGGCCTGCGTGTCGGAGTTTCGACCGATCCCGACGCCCATTACGGCCCGGTGGTCAGCAAGGCGCACAAGGAACGGATCGAGCATTACATCCAGATGGGCATCGACGAAGGGGCCGAGCTGGTCGTCGACGGCCGCGGCTTCACGCTCCAGGGCCATGAGGAGGGCTTCTTCATCGGCCCGACCTTTTTCGACCATGTGAAGCCCACGATGAAGACCTACCAGGAGGAGATTTTCGGCCCGGTCCTGCAAATGGTCCGAGCGTCGAATTTCGAGGAGGCGGTCAAACTGCCGTCACAGCACGAGTACGGCAACGGCGTCGCCATCTTTACGCGAAATGGCCACGCGGCCCGCGAGTTCACCGCGCGCGTCAACGTCGGGATGGTGGGCATCAACGTGCCGATCCCGGTGCCGGTCTCCTACCACAGCTTCGGCGGATGGAAGCGCTCGGGGTTCGGCGACATCGGTCAATATGGCCAGGAGGGCCTGCGCTTCTGGACCAAGAACAAGGTCGTGACCCAGCGCTGGCCCGACGGCGAGGCACACGGCGAAAGCGCGTTCATCATCCCGACAATGGGCTGATCGAATCCGGCGCGCGGGAAACCCCGGCGCCCGAGGGCGTTAGGAGGGCGTGCGCGAATTCCGTCTGCCTGTCCTCTCCCTGGCGGTGGTCCTGGCCATCGCCGGCTGCGACGCAAGCGATCCCATCGCCCACGACGCCAACACGGTCGGCCTGCCCGGCCCCGGCAAGCCCGCTTCCGAGCCCTATGGCGCGCCGCCGTCGGGCGCCGCTCCGGCGACTCCGGCCCAGTCCGCCTCGCGCGGGCCCGCAATCCCCGCCGGCCTTCAAGGGCGATGGGGGCTGGCTCCGCGCGACTGCACCTCGTCACTCGGCGATGCCAAAGGCCTGCTCGTCGTCAACGGTCACGAGCTGCGCTTCTACGAGTCCCGGGCGGTACCGTCGGGCGACGTCCAGGCCACTCCCGATTCGATCAGCGGAACATTTGACTTCGTCGGCGAAGGGCAGACATGGTCAAAGTACCAGGCGCTTCGAGTGGAGGGCCGGGATCTTGTGCGTACCGAAACCAACCCAATGGCGAGCTTCAACTATGCGAAATGTGACTAAGGCCCCGATGCTTTTGGTCGCTCTTCTGGCGTTGGCCGCCTGCAGCGACCGCACGACCGAGAATGTGGCGATCGACATCAACAATGCGTCGCCGTCCGAGATCGAGGCGCTGCCGCCCGACGAGAGCAGCGCAACGCCGACGAACGAGCTCGCCAGCGGCTCGGACAATGCCGACGTGACCGATCTGAACACTTCGGAAAACGCCTATTGAGCGCGCGCCGCGGCGGCGGGCTTGCTGACATTCGGGCAGCGCCCTAGAGCGCCGGCCCGATGACCCAGTTCGACCTGACCGACGACCAGCTCCAGATTCAGGAGATGGCCCGCAAGTTCACCGCGGACGCGATCACGCCGTTCGCCGCGGAGTGGGACGAGAAACACATCTTCCCAAGGGACACGATCCGCGAGGCGGCCGAACTCGGCTTCGGCGCGATCTACGTCGGCGAGGAATCGGGCGGGATCGGCCTCGGCCGCCTCGAGGCCGCGCTGATTTTCGAAGCGTTGGCCTACGGCTGCCCATCGACCAGTGCCTTCATCTCGATCCACAACATGGTCTGCTGGATGATCGACCGCTTCGGCTCGGCCGAGGTCAAGCAGAAGTATCTGCCGGCGATGATCCCGATGGATCACATGGGCAGCTACTGTCTGACCGAGCCATCATCGGGGTCGGACGCCGCCGCGCTCAAGACCAGGGCCACGCTCGACGGCAGCCATTATGTCGTCTCCGGTTCCAAGGCGTTCATTTCGGGCGGCGGCGCCAACGACGTGATGGTGGCGATGGTCCGCACTGGTGAAGAGGGTCCCAAGGGCATTACCGCGGTGGTGATCGAGAAGGACATGAAGGGCGTCAGCTTCGGCGCGCAGGAAAAGAAACTCGGCTGGCATTCGCAGCCGACCGCCCAGGTCAATTTCGACGAGGTTCGCGTGCCCGTTGCCAATCGCGTCGGCGCCGAGGGCGAAGGCTTCCGCATCGCGATGATGGGCCTCGACGGCGGGCGGATCAACATCGGCGCCTGCTCATTGGGCGGAGCGCAGCGCTGTCTCGACGAAGCGATCCAGTACACCAAGGGCCGCCAGCAATTCGGTCAGGCGATCGCCGATTTCCAGGCGACGCAGTTCACGCTCGCCGACATGGAGACGGAGCTGCAAGCGGCGCGCTACCTGCTCTATGTCGCGGCGGCGAAGGTCACCGCCAATGCGCCCGACAAGACGAAGTTCGCCGCCATGGCAAAGCGCCTCGCGACCGACACGGGTTCATCGGTCGTCGACCGCGCGCTGCAGCTGCATGGCGGCTACGGCTATCTGATGGACTATCCGATCGAGCGCTTCTGGCGCGACCTCCGCGTCCACTCGATCCTCGAAGGCACCAACCAGATCATGCGGGTCATCGTCAGCCGGGACATGCTTCGCCAGTGACGGATGACGTCCTGATCAGTGTCGAAGGGGGTGTCGGGCGGATTCGCCTCAACCGTCCCAAGGCGATCCACGCGCTGACGACCGGCATGTGCCAGGCGATGAGCGCGGCGCTGCTCAGGTGGCGGACCGACAGCAACGTCCGGGCGGTCCTCATCGACCATGCCGAAGGACGCGGCTTCTGCGCCGGCGGCGACGTGGTAATGATCGCGCGCAGCGGGAACACCGACGCGGAGGAAGCCAAGCGATTCTTCTTCGAGGAGTATCGCCTCAACCACCTGCTGTTCACTTATCCCAAGCCGACGATCGCGATCATGGACGGGATCACTATGGGTGGCGGCGTCGGAATCTCGCTTCCGTGCGACTTTCGCGTCGCGACCGAGAATACGCGTCTCGCCATGCCGGAGACGGGCATCGGCCTGTTCCCCGACGTGGGCGGCGGCTGGTACCTCTCGCGGCTCCCCGGCCGCGTCGGCGAGTTCATGGCGCTGACCGGGGCCCGCTTGGACGGCGCCGAGTGCCACTACCTCGGTCTCGCCACCCATTATGTCGAGCAGGCCTCGCTCGAGGAGATGGTTGCGCGGGCCTCCAGGACGGCGTCGCGGGTAAAAGGCGCGATCGGCGCATTCTCGGCAACTCCGCCGGAGGCCCGGATCGCGGACAGCCTGCCGTTCGTCACCCGGCTGTTCGCTTCGAACCGGCTCGAGGAGGTGCTCGCCGCGCTGGAGGCCGAGGGCAGCGAATGGGCGCAGTCGGAGCTCGCGACTTTGAGCACCAAGAGCCCGCTCTCGTGCAAGGTGTCGCTCCGGCTCCTCGCCGAGGGCGCGACCCGCACGAGCTTCACCGAAGAGATGCGCGCCGAATATGCGCTCGCCGGGCGCGTGGTCCGCACGCACGACTTTCGCGAAGGCGTGCGCGCACTTCTGATCGACAAGGACAATCAGCCCCGGTGGGATCCCGCGACGCCGGAGGAAGTCACGGACGAAATGCTCGACGTACTCTTCGCTCCGTTGCCCGAAACCGAAGCCTGGACGCCCTTTCCGGAGACCGCCCAATGACGGACTACACGACGATCCTGGTGGAGCAACGCGGCGCGGTGACGCTCGTCACCTTGAACCGCCCGCAAGCTCTCAATGCGCTCAACAGCGAGGTGCTCAAGGAGCTGATCGGCGCCTTCTCCGCTTATGATGCGGACCCCGGGCAGCGCTGCCTCGTGCTGACCGGATCGGAGAAGGCTTTCGCCGCCGGCGCCGACATCAAGGAGATGGAGCAGCAGCTGTTCGCCGACATGTACGCGCAGGATTTCTTCGCCGGCTGGGAAAAGGTGACCGCGACCCGGAAACCCTGGATCGCGGCGGTCGCCGGCTACGCGCTCGGCGGCGGCTGCGAGGTGGCGATGATGGCCGACTTCATCATTGCCGCGGACAATGCGAAGTTCGGCCAACCCGAGATCAAGCTTGGAGTGACCCCAGGGATGGGCGGGTCGCAGCGCACCGCGCATGCGCTCGGCAAGGCCAAGGCGATGGACCTGTGCCTGACTGGGCGAATGATGGACGCGGCCGAGGCCGAGCGCTCGGGTCTCGTCGCGCGGGTCGTCGCGGCGGATCGGCTGCTCGAAGAAGCGCTCAAGGTGGCCGAGACGATCGCCGCCATGCCGCCGCTCGCCGCGATCGCGGTCAAGGAGATGATTAATGCCGCGTTCGAAATGCCGCTGACACAAGGGATTCGTTTCGAGCGGCGGCTGTTCCACGGCTTGTTCGGGACCGAAGACCAGAAGGAAGGCATGACCGCGTTCGTCGAGAAGCGGCCGGGCATTTGGAAGGGACGATAGATGGCTAGAATCGCATTCATCGGCCTTGGCCACATGGGCGGCGGAATGGCGCCCAACCTCGTCAAGGCGGGGCATGAGGTTCTCGCCTTCGACCTCAGCGAAGAGGCGCTCGCCCATGCGGTCGAGAGAGGCTGCGTCCGTGCGACATCGACCGACGAAGCGGTGAAGGGTGCCGACGCGGTCATCACCATGCTCCCGGCCGCCCGGCATGTGCTCGAAGTCTATCGCAGTCACATCATCGGCAAGGCGCCGACAAGCGCGCTTCTGATCGATTGCTCGACGATCGACGTTGCAAGCGCGCGAACCGCTGAGGACGAGGCCGCCGCGCAGAGCTACACGATGGTCGACGCGCCCGTTTCCGGCGGAATCGCGGCGGCCGCGGGCGGCTCCCTGACATTCATGGTCGGCGGAACCGAGCAGGCGTTCGAGCGAGCCAGGCCGTTCCTCGAGCCGATGGCCAAGGCGGTGATCCACGCGGGCGGCCCCGGCGCCGGCCAGGCCGCGAAGATCTGCAACAACATGATCCTGGGAGCGACGATGGCGGTCACGTGCGAAGCCTTCGTCCTGGCGCAGAAGCTTGGCCTGGACCCGCAGGTCTTCTTCGACATTTCCTCGCAGGCGTCCGGGCAAAGCTGGTCGATGACGTCCTACTGCCCGGTGCCCGGAGTGGGACCGAAAACGCCTGCCGACGACGATTACGACGGCGGCTTCGCGGCCGCTCTGATGCTCAAGGACCTCAGGCTGGCGATGCAAGCGGCCGAGCAGGCGGGCGTCGAAGTCGAAATGGGCGAAGAGGCCGAGGAATTGTACGAGGAGTTCGTCGATAAGGGCGGCGGGAACAAAGACTTCTCCGGAATCATCAAAATGATCGACGACAGCTGGAAAGCCCCCGAGGAGCGGAAATCCTGATGCGAATTCACCTGCTGGCCGCAGCCGCGGCCGTATCCGTAACGGCTGCGGGCATCGCGTTCGCCGCGCTGCCCAAGGACAAGGCGCGGGCGATCATGCACGAGCGCCACGAAGGCATGGAGATGATCGGCAAGGCCAACAAGAGCCTTCGCCGCGAGCTCCAGAGTTCGTCGCCCGACCCCGTTGCGGTGCGCCTGGCGGCGGCGCAGACCGCGCAGCTTTCGCGCAAGGCCTCGGGCTGGTTCCCGGCGGGCACGGGCCCGGAACTCGGCAAGACCGGAGCCAAGCCGGAAATCTGGCAGAATTCACGGGATTTCGCGGCGAAGCTTGCGGCGTTCCAGAGGTCCGCCCAAGCGTTGAACGCCGCGGCGGCAGGTAATGACATGGCTGCGGTCAAGGCGCGCTACGCGGAGATCGGCCAAACCTGCAAAGCCTGTCACGACAAATACCGTTCGGAGATGCACCACTGAGATCGACGCCCGAGGGCAGGCAGCGCGTCTGGGACCTCCCGACGCGGCTGTTCCATTGGCTGCTCGCGGCGCTGATCGTCTTCAGCTGGTGGTCGGTGAGGAACCATCACACCGACTGGCACATCTGGTCGGGGATCGGCATCCTGACCCTGCTCCTCTTTCGCCTGCTTTGGGGATTCGTCGGGGGTTCGACGGCGCGCTTCACCAGCTTCGTTCGCGGACCGGCTTCGATCGTCGCCCATCTCCGCGGACGATGGAACGGGATCGGCCACACGCCTTTGGGTGCGCTCAGCGTCCTCGCGATACTGGCCGCCGTTACGGTGCAGGTGGGGTTCGGGCTGCTTTCGCAGGACGAGGACGGGATCTACGCGGGCCCCTTGTCTCGGCTGGTCAGCTCCGACACTTCGGACCTGGCGCGCGACATCCATGAATTGTGGTTCAACGTCGTCCTTGGGCTGATAGGCCTGCATATTCTCGCGATCGTCTATTACCGGCTGTTCCGCGGCATGAAGCTCACCAAGCCGATGATTACCGGCCGCGCCGATCTCGAGCCCGGAACGGCGCCTATGCGCCCGGCAAAATGGTGGGTTGCGGTCGTCTGCCTGGGTCTCGCACTGGCGGTCAGCCGCTGGATCGTTGCCGGAGCGCCGCCGTTCAGTCCTTGATCGCAACGCCTTGCAGGGCCACATCGCGCGCATGTTGATCCGTACCGAAAAGACGCCCAACCCCGCGACCCGCAAGTTCCTTCCCGGCCAGGCCGTCATGGATGCGGGCACGCGCGACTTTCCCGATGCCGAATCGGCGGAAGCGTCGCCGCTCGCGTCAGCCTTGTTCGCGAGCGGGCTGGTGGAGGGCGTGTTCTATGGCCGCGATTTCATTTCGGTCACTGCCGCCCAGGACGTTTCCTGGCCGGACCTCGAGCCTCTCGTGCTCGAGACCCTGCTCGATCATTTCGTCACGGGCGCCCCTCTGTTCGCACCTGGAAGCGCCGCCGGAATCGACGTCGCCGCGGACCCCAATTTCGAGGACAATCCCGAGGACGCCGACATTATCGACCAGATCAAGGAGCTGATCGAGACGCGCGTCCGTCCGGCGGTCGCGCAGGACGGCGGCGATATCATCTACAAGGGCTACAAGGACGGCCGGCTGTACCTCTCGATGCACGGAGCCTGCTCGGG
The DNA here is from genome assembly GCA_036375515.1 of Sphingomicrobium sp. Taxonomy (GTDB): domain Bacteria; phylum Pseudomonadota; class Alphaproteobacteria; order Sphingomonadales; family Sphingomonadaceae; genus Sphingomicrobium. The sequence continues at coordinate 11,540 of DASURT010000194.1, read as the reverse complement.
TTGTCCCTCCTCGACGGTCACGCTGAAGCGCGGCATCGAGAGCCTGATCCGGCACTATGTGCCCGAAGTCGAGGCTGTAGAGGCGGTCTAAATCAAAGACTTGCCGCGGCGAGCCGCTTGTGACCACTATCCACTCATCATGATCCTCGCGTTCGACACGTCGACCGCCAGTTGCACCGCCGCTCTGTTCGACGGGACGGGCAAGTGCGTCGCGCGGGCCGACGAGCTGATCGGCCGGGGCCATTCCGAGCGCCTCGTGCCGATGATCGGGGAGCTGCTCGAAGGCCGGTGCGCGAGCCGGATCATCGTCGGAGTCGGGCCGGGAAGCTTCACCGGGATTCGCGTGGCGATCGCTGCCGCGCACGGGCTGGCGATCGGATGGGGCGCCGAATTGAGCGGCGTGTCTTCGCTGGCGTTGCTCGCGACGGGAGCGGCGGACGAGGGCGAAGTCGCGGCGGCCGTCCTCGGTGGACACGGGGAGCTGTTCGTCCAGCAATTCGATTCCTCAACCGGCGCGGTAATCGGTGAATTGATCAACGCCCCGCCCGCCGAAGCGTCAGCCTCGATCAACGCACGTCTGGTCGTCGGGTCAGGCGCTCGGCAACTGGTCGATGCCCGGGGCTGGGGCGACGCGCGCGAGGCATGGCCTTCAGCGGCTGACGCGATGAAGCTTCCCGAGGCCTTGCGCACGCTGGCCCCGAAGCCGGTCTACGCGCGCGCGCCGGATGCCAAGGCAAGGGCGGCCTGATGGCGACCCCCGCTCTTGCCAGCAGGGTCCGGCTCGATGTCGGAACGTCGCGCGATCTCGACGCCGTGATCTCCATCATGGAGGAGGCGTTCGGGAACAAATATGGCGAGGCCTGGACCCGATCCCAGTGCGCGGGAATTCTCCCGATGGCGGGCGTGTCGCTGATGCTGGCTCGCCATTCACGCGACGGTGGGACGCTGGGCTTCTCGCTGTCGCGAAGCGTTGCGGACGAGGCCGAGCTTCTGCTCCTCGCGGTCCTTCCTGCCCGCCACCGGCAGGGCATTGGCACCCGGCTGCTCGATCACTTCATGGAGAGCGCGCAGGCCCAGGGCGCGGCGCGCGTTCACCTCGAAGTTCGGGACGGAAACCCCGCCGTCGCAATGTATCGGGCGGCGGGTTTCGCCTCGGTGGGGCGACGCCGAAACTATTACCACGCGGCTGACGGGCAGCGCTACGATGCATTGACGCTGGCGCGAATGCTTTAATGCTTCGAGGTTCTTCAACTTCTACTTTCGATCCGTTGCGCGAAGTGGCCCGCGAGTGGTAATGGCACGGGCGCAGTTCATCGAACTGCTTCAAACTCTGCTCTAGCTCGGGAAATCGCACGAATGGCCGACATAGAAGGTGCCGAAGACACGCTGCTGACTCTAACCGCCGACATCGTCGCCGCCCATGTGAGCAATAATAGCGTGGCCGTGAACGACTTGCCCAATCTGATCCAGAATGTTCACGCCGCCCTGAGCGGTATTTCACGCCAGTCCGCGGCCCCGGAACCGCGGCCCGAACCCAAGGTCCCGATCCGCTCCTCGGTGAAACCCGACTACATCGTCTGCCTGGAAGACGGGAAGCGGCTGAAGATGCTCAAGCGGCATCTCATGACCCACTACGACATGACCCCCGACCAATATCGGCAGAAGTGGGGGCTTTCGCCGGATTATCCGATGGTTGCCCCGAATTATGCCGAACAGCGCCGGGCGCTTGCCAAGTCGATCGGGCTCGGAACCAAGCGGCGCAAGTCCAAAGGCGCAAAGTAGCGCGCGCTCGCTGGACGATGGCACGCACGCCACCTAGTTTGGGTGCATGACACGGAAGATCGATATCGAGGCGCTATGCGCCGACAAGGGCCTCAGGATTACCGAGCAGCGCAAGGTCATTGCGCGCGTACTCGGGGACAGCGAGGATCACCCGGACGTCGAGACCTTGCATGCCCGCGCCGCGGCGGTCGACCCGAATATCTCGATCGCCACGGTCTATCGCACGGTCAGGTTGTTCGAGGAGGCCGGGATCCTTGAGCGGCACGAGTTCGGTGACGGCCGCTCGCGCTACGAGGCGGCGTCGGAGACGCACCACGATCATTTGATCGACGTCGAGACCGGCAACGTCATCGAGTTCGTCGACGACGAGCTCGAGGAACTGCAGAAGCGGATCGCCGAGCGGCTCGGCTTCCGCCTCGTCGACCATCGGATGGAGCTGTACGGCGTCACCCTCGACCGCGACCATTAAGGCCGAGGCCCGGCTAGGCCTTCGGGGTGCGCTTCGGCTCGCCGCGATCATCCTCCTGTTCCTGATCTGCGCGCCGGTCCAGGTCGTCACCAGGCGGCTGTTCGGCCGGTCGCCATGGCCTCGATGGTTCCTCGGTTCCGCGGCATGGATCGTCGGCGTCCGGGCGCGCGTCCAGGGCGGTCCCGTCGGCAAGCACACCCTGCTTGTCTCGAACCATCTGAACTGGCTCGACATCCTGGTGCTTGGAGGGTCGGTGAACAGCGCCTTCGTGTCGAAGGACGAGCTCGGTCATCCACTGATCCACTGGCTCGCCGACCAGAATTCAACCGTTTACGTCAGGCGGACGCACGTGAAGGGCGCGAAGGACCAGGCAATCGCGCTTGCGGGGGCTCTCGAGGGCGAGAAGCCGGTCACCGTCTTCGCGGAGGGGACCACCGGGCCGGGAACGCACCTGCTTCCCTTCCGCTCGACCCTGCTCGAGGCCGCCAACTATGCCGCGAAGGACGTCGAGATCCGGCCTGTGGCGCTCGATTATGGCGTCGCAACCCCGGATATCGCCTGGTTCGAAGAACCCGGAAAAAACAATGTCCTGCGCATCCTCGCCCGGCGCGGGATCTTGCGCGCGACTATCCGCGTCCTGCCGCCACTCGACCGCTCCGCCGACCGCAAGCAGCTGACGCATCAGGCCCGCGAGGCGATTGCCGAGGCACTCGGCTTCAAGTCGGGGCACCACTCGCCTATAGACCTCGGCGAATGACCCCCAAGACTTTCAAAATCAAAAGCTTCGGCTGCCAGATGAACGTCTATGACGGCGAGCGCATGGCCGAATTGCTTGGGCAGCGCGGAATGACCGCGGCAGCCGAGAGCGACGACGCCGACCTCGTCGTGCTCAACACCTGCCACATCCGCGAGAAGGCCGCCGAGAAGGCCTATTCCGACGTCGGACGCCTGAAGCGCGAGGACGGCTCGAAGCCGCTGATCGCGCTCGCGGGCTGCGTCGCTCAGGCCGAAGGCGCGGAGGCCAGGCGCCGGTCGCCGATGATCGACATCGTCGTCGGCCCCCAGGCCTACCACCGGTTGCCGGACATGGTCGCACAAGCTGCGCTTGGGAGCCGGCCCGTCGATACCGACATGCCGGCGATCTCCAAGTTCGACGCCCTTCCCAGGCGTCGCCGGGCCGCCCCGAGCGCTTTCCTCACGGTCCAGGAAGGCTGCGACAAATTCTGCACCTATTGCGTGGTGCCCTACACGCGCGGCGCGGAAATCTCGCGGCCGTGGGCCGACATCGTCGCCGAGGCTCGTGCCCTGGTTGAAGCCGGGGCAAAGGAGATCGTCCTCCTCGGGCAGAACGTGAACGCTTGGGAGCACGACGGCTTGAGCCTCGCCGACCTCATCCGGGGCCTCGCGACCATCGAGGGGCTCGAGCGCCTCCGCTACACCACCAGCCACCCCGCCGACATGACCGACGCGCTCATCGCCGCGCATCGCGAAGTCGAGAAACTGATGCCCTATCTCCACCTTCCGGTGCAGTCGGGCTCAAATCGCATCCTCAGGGCCATGAACCGGAGTCATACCGTCGAAACCTATCTCGCTATCCTGGAGAAGGCACGCTCGGCCCGTGCCGACATCGCGTTGTCCGGCGACTTCATCGTCGGCTTTCCCGGCGAGACCGAGGAGGAGTTCGAGGAGACGCTGCGAATTGTCGACGCCGTGCGTTACGCCACTGCTTATTCGTTCAGGTACAGCGCGCGCCCGGGCACTCCGGCGGCAATGATGGAGGACCAGATTCCCGGGGAGATCATGGACGAGCGCCTCGCTCGGCTGCAGGAACGGATCAATGCGCATCAGCTGGCCTTCAACCGGTCAAAGGTGGGTATCGACACTCAGGTTCTCATTGAGCGGAAGGGCAGGTTGGAAGGCCAGATGATCGGCCGGTCGCCCTGGCTCCAGTCGGTCCACGTCGAAACCGACGCCAAGCCAGGAGACTTGGTCGATGTCACTCTGGTCGCCGCCGGACCAAACAGCGTCGCCGGCGCGATTCGCCGGAAGGCGGCCGCCTGATGGCCCGTCGCGACCTGGCCGCCGTCGCGGACACCGCCCGGCTGGAGCTCGAGTTCGAGCAGCCGTACCTCCTGGGGCCGTTGTTCGGCGACTATGACCGCCACCTGATCACCATCGAGCAGCGCCTCGGGGTGCACATCGCCGCCCGGGGCAACAAGGTGCAGATCGAGGGCGAGCCGGACTCGGCGTCGCGCGCTCGTGACGTGCTCGTCGGCCTCTACAACCGGCTCGATCATGGCCATGACGTCGATGCCGAGGCGGTCGAGGCGGTTCTCGGAATGGCGGTCCAGCCGAGCCTCGACGGGATCATCGAGGATGAAGTCACCGCCCCGCCGCGAGTGATGATCCGCACCCGCAAGAAGACCATCGTCCCGCGCTCGACCATGCAGACTCCCTACATGGAGGCGCTTGCCCGCGACGACATGATCTTCGCGCTGGGGCCGGCCGGCACCGGCAAGACCTATCTCGCGGTCGCACAGGCCGTATCCCAGTTGATCAGCGGAAGCGTCGACCGGCTGATCCTGTCCCGCCCCGCCGTCGAGGCCGGAGAACGACTTGGCTTCCTCCCCGGCGACATGAAGGAGAAGGTCGATCCGTACCTTCGCCCGCTCTACGACGCGCTTTACGACATGCTCCCGACCGAGCAGGTCGAGCGGCGCATCGCCAGCGGAGAGATCGAGATCGCTCCGATCGCCTTCATGCGCGGCCGGACCTTGAACGACGCCTTCATCATCCTCGACGAGGCGCAGAACACCACGCCCTTGCAGATGAAGATGTTCCTGACCCGCTTCGGGATGCGCAGCCGGATGGTAATTTGCGGCGACCCCTCGCAGGTCGACCTTCCGGATCCCGGAAAGTCGGGCCTCGCCGACGCCGTGTCGCGCCTCAGCAATATCAAGAGCATTTCGGTGATCCGCTTCGGAGCGGCAGACGTGGTCCGCCACCCGCTGGTCGGACGCATCGTGGAGGCTTATGAGGATGGCTCTCCGCGAAGCCAGGGCGCATGATGCTCCAGATCGACCTCGAAGCCGATGCGGAATGGGACAGTAGCAGAACCAGCAATGCTGGTTGGCAGCCGCTGGCCCGAGCCGCCGCCGAAGCCGCCGTCGCCGAAAGCGGCTATCCCGACCTTGCGATGACCCGTCGCCCGGTCGAGTTGTCGATCCGGCTGAGCACCGACGACGAGGTCCGGCTGCTGAACTCCAAATGGCGCGGCAAGGACAAATCCACCAACGTCCTCTCCTTTCCCCTGGCGGAAGCGTATGAGCTCGAGGCCGCCGCCGACGGCGAAGGGCCCGAGCTGATGCTCGGCGACGTGGTTCTCGCGCACGGCGTCTGCTCGGCGGAAGCCGGCGACAAGGGCATCAGCTTCGACGATCACGCCGCGCACCTGATCGTGCACGGCACGCTCCATCTGCTGGGCTACGACCATCAGGACGATCAAGGCGCTTCCGACATGGAGGCGCGCGAGGCGCGGGCGCTTGGGCGGTTGGGAATCGCGAACCCCTATGAGGTACCGGCCTGATGGCGACGCGGCAGGACGAGGATGGCGGCTCCAAGATCTGGAAGGGGATCCAGCACCTCATCTTCGGCGACGATGACGAGCCTACGCTGCGCGACGAGATCGAGGACGCGATCGACGAAGCCGAGGAGAGCGGCGGGTCAAGGCCGGTCGCGGGCGATCTCTCGCCCGCCGAGCGGCAGATGCTCCGCAACCTGCTGCATTTCGGCGAGCGCACCGCAGGCGACATCTGCGTCACTCGCGGCGATATCGTCGCTGTTCCCGCCACGATCACCTTCGAAGAGCTGATCCGCGCCTTCGCCGAGGCCGAGCACAGCCGCCTTCCGGTCTATGGCGAGAGCCTCGATGAGGTGATCGGCATGGTCCACATCAAGGACGTCTTCACCGCCAACATGGATCCGGCCCGCGACCGGTCGCTGGCCGCACTGATGCGAAGCCCGCTCTTCGTCCCCGAATCCATGGGCGCGATCGAGCTTTTGGCCCGGATGCGGGCCGAGCGCATTCACCTCGCCATCGTGGTCGACGAGTTCGGCGGCACCGAAGGCCTCGTGACGATCGAGGACGTGGTCGAGGAGATCGTCGGCGAGATCGAGGACGAGCACGACATCGAGGAGGTCGTGCTCCTCACCATGCTCGAGGATGGCCTGTGGGAAGCGGACGCGAGGCTCGAGCTCGAAGAGCTGCAGCAGGCAGTCGACAAGCGGCTGACCGCGGAGGACGACGAGGTGGACACGGTCGGCGGCCTCACCTTCCTGCTCGCCGGCCGGATCCTCCAGCCCGGAGAGTCGGTGCTTCACCCGTCCGGCTGGCGGCTCGAATCGGCCGATGCCGACGCCAGGCGGATCAAGCGGGTGCGGCTGCACGCCCCGGACGGCGAATCTCAGGAAATCTAGGTCTTCGCGAACAGCTTCGCCGGGTCGGCCATCGCCTTGAATTCGAGCGCGTTTCCGGCGGGATCGAGCAGGAACATGGTCGCCTGCTCGCCCGCTTGGCCGGCGAAGCGCACGACCGGCGGAATGACGAACTCCACGCCCGCCTCGATCAACCGCGCGGCGAGCGCCTTCCATTCGTCCATCCGCAACACCAGCCCGAAATGCGGCACCGGCACGTCCTCGCCGTCGACCGGGTTGGTCGAGCGCTGGCCAACGGAGCCGGGCGCGAGGTGCGCGACGATCTGATGGCCGTGAAGGTCGAAATCGACCCAGTCGTCAGCGCTCCTCCCTTCCGGGCAGCCGAGAAGCTCGCCGTAGAAACGCCGCGCGGCGGCAAGGTCGTCGACCGGAAAGGCGAGATGGAATGGCGGCAAATTCGTCATTGCGAGCGGAGCGAAGCAATCCAGAATCCAGCTGCTGGATTGCGTCGAAGCTGCGCTTCTCGCAATGACGAAATTGCATGAAGCTGTTTCTCGTTGCTCTTTTGGTCGGCGCCGCCTCCGCCCTGGCGTTCGAGCCGGCTGCCTGGTGGCCGCTGCTTCCGATCGCCTTCGCAATCCTGTGCGAGCTGATCGACCGCTCCCGGACCCTGCGGCGATCGCTGCTTCTCGGCTGGGCATTCGGCGTGGGCCAGTTCGTCGTCGGCCTGAACTGGATCGCGACCGCGTTCACCTATCAGGCGGCGATGCCGGCGTGGCTCGGGTGGGTCGGCGTTGTCCTGTTGTCGCTCTACCTCGCCGTCTATCCCGCGCTGGCCGCTGGACTTGCCTGGCGGTTCGGGCGCGATAATCGCGTCGCGCTCGTCCTCGGTTTCGCCGGCGCCTGGGCGATCACCGAATGGCTGCGCGGCGCCATGTTCACGGGTTTCCCGTGGAATCCAGCGGCCGCCGCCCTCGCCCCGACGCCGCTCATCACCATGACCGCGCTCATCGGCACCTATGGACTGTCGGCGTTCGTGATCCTCCTGGGCGGGGCCATCTGGCTCGCATATTACAGGAAGTGGTTCCCGCTGGTGGTGATCCTCGCGGTCACGGCCCTGGTGTGGCTGTTGCCGTCCTCGCCCGTGCCTCCCGACCCGCTGACCATCCGGACGGTCCGCATCGTCCAGCCGGACATCGGGCAGCAGGATAAGTGGAAGCCGGGCTTCGATGCAGAAGCGGCGCGCCGGCTGGCCGCTCTCTCCGGACCTCCGGGCAACGAGCCGAGGCTGTTGCTGTGGCCGGAAGCGGCGATCACCGATCCGGTGCAAGACGGGCGCTCAGGGCCCTATCAGGCGATGGCCGCGTTCCAGCGCAATCGCGCGACCGCGATTCTCGGACCCGACGACCGGCTGATCACCGGAGGCATCGCAGTCCAATCCCGCGACGGAATTCACGTGGCCGGAGCGACCAACAGCATTTTTGTGCTCGGTCCGGGAGGCCAAGTGCGCGGCCGCTACGACAAGGCGCACCTCGTTCCCTACGGCGAATATCTGCCGATGCGCCCGCTGCTGGAGCCGCTCGGCCTGGCGCGCCTTGCGCCCGGCGACATCGATTTCAAACCGGGCCCGGGCCCCAGGACGATCGATCTCGGTGATCCGTGGGGAAAGGTCGGCTTCCAGCTCTGCTACGAGATCATCTTCTCCGGGCATGTCGTCGACTGGCAGGACCGTCCGGACTTCATCTTCAATCCGTCGAACGACGCCTGGTTCGGACGCTGGGGACCGCCCCAGCACCTCGCGCAGGCGCGGCTCCGCGCGGCCGAGGAAGGCATACCGGTGATCCGCGCGACCCCGACCGGGATCAGCGCCGTCATCGATGCTCGCGGCAATGTGGTGAAGGAGCTCCCGTGGCGGACCGCCGGAGTGATCGACGCGGTGCTTCCGCCCCCGGCCAATTCGGCGACGCCGTTCGCGCGGTTCGGCAACATCATCCCGCTTCTCATCGGTTTCGGGCTGCTCTTCGGCGGCATTGTGCTTGGCCGCGCTCGCCGCTAGGGCGCGCCATATAAAGACTTCCTTATATCCTGCTTCGAGGACCCTACCGACCCGTGCGCAGCTCCTATCTCTTCACCTCCGAGTCCGTCTCCGAAGGCCATCCCGACAAGGTCGCCGACCAGATTTCGGACGCGATCGTCGACCTGTTCCTGTCGAAAGACCCCGAAGCCCGTGTCGCCTGCGAGACGATGACCACCACCAACCGCGTCGTCCTCGCGGGCGAAATCCGCGGCGAAGGAGTCATGGATCGCGACGGCAATTGGGCGGAAGGAATCCGCGAGGAGATCGAAGCTGCCGTGCGCGATACGGTGAAGCGCATCGGCTATGAGCAGGACGGCTTCCACTGGCAGACCTTCGACTTCGCCAACCACCTCCACGCCCAGTCGTCGGACATTGCGCAGGGCGTCGATGCTGCCGGCAACAAGGACGAGGGCGCGGGCGACCAGGGCATCATGTTCGGCTTCGCCTGCGACGAAACCCCGGACTTGATGCCGGCGACCATCGATTACGCGCACAAGATCCTGATGACGATGGCGAAGGATCGGCATTCGGGGCGTGCCCCGTTCCTCGAGCCTGACGCGAAGAGCCAGGTGACGCTGCGCTTCCAGGATGGCAAGCCGGTCGCCGCGACCGCGATCGTCGTCTCGACCCAGCACAAGCCGGGCTATGACGACGGGGCGAAGGAAACCGAGCTTCACGAATATGTGAAGTCCGTGGTCGCGAGCGTGCTTCCCGAGAGCCTGCTCAGCGACAAGACCGTCTATCACATCAACCCGACCGGAAGCTTTGAGATCGGCGGCCCCGAGGGCGACGCCGGGATCACCGGGCGCAAGATCATCGTCGATACGTATGGCGGCGCTGCCCCTCACGGCGGCGGAGCCTTCTCGGGCAAGGACCCGACCAAGGTCGACCGTTCGGCCGCTTATGCCGCGCGCTATCTGGCGAAGAATATCGTCGCCGCCGGGCTCGCCCGCCGCTGCACGATCCAGCTCGCCTATGCGATCGGGGTGCCGGAGCCGCTGTCGCTCTATGTCGACACGCACGGCACCGGCGCGGTCGACGACGAGAAGCTCGAGCAGGCGATCGGCCGAATCGGAAAGCTCGGCGGACTGAGCCCGCGTGGAATCCGCACCTACCTGGGCCTGAACAAGCCAATCTACCGCCCCACGGCCGCCTATGGCCATTTCGGCCGCAAGGCCGAAGGCGACTTGTTCCCGTGGGAGCGGCTCGATCTGGTCGAGGACCTCAAAGCCGCCGTTGGCGTGGAGGCGCTCCCGATCGAGGCGTGAGCCGCTAGTCGCGTACCCCGATGCCGTGGCGGAACACGAGGTCGCCGCCCTTCCAGCCGCTATACAGCAGGATCAGCACTACGATCGCGGAGATATAGACTCCGGCCGACGCGATGAAGTCGGGGTTATTCCAGCGCAGCACCAGGTTGACCACCTCGAGTACGACTGCCGTGACATTGGCGAGCATGTGCTTGACCGCATCCGAGCCCTGGATCCTCTTGTCGCCCAGGAAATCGGTCAGGCCCGCGACCGCGGCCAGCGCCGCCATCACCAGGCCGATTACGAGCAGCCAGTTGGTCGATATCGCGACGCCCGTGTTCCCACGGACGTACAGGATGTCGAGAACGAACGTGAGGATGAAGCAAACAATCGGGAACGGGATCAACATCGGATGGATTGGATGGTCGCCGATCCTCGCCGTGCTTCGTGGATGAGTTCCGTGCGGGGCGTCATTTCCGTTCATGGGTCTTTCCTCCGTGCGATTTGACGCCGAAGCGTTGAAGATGTTCCCACGGCTGTTGTCGGCCGGGGCCGCGCGTCCTAGGCGCGGTCGCGCGATGACCGCGTACAAGCAGGGCGATCCGCTGACCCTCAACCGCCTCTACGGCCGGGCGAGCGGTCACAAGCTGCGCAAGGGGCAGCAGGAGCTGGTCGACACGCTGCTTCCGCGGATCGCCGTGCCCGAAGACGGCGAGATCAGCGCGCGGCGGCTGTTCGGCGACGCCAAAGGGCATGATCGCCCGCTCCACTTCGAGATCGGGTTCGGTTCGGGCGAGCATCTGGCGGAGCGCGCGGACATGCTCCCCGACCACGGCTTCATCGGCGCCGAGCCGTTCCTCAACGGAGTCGCCGCCGCGCTCGCGCATATCCGCGACAAGCATCTCGCCAACGTGCGCATCTGGCGCGGGGATGCACTCGAAGTGCTGCAGCGCGTGCCCGACGCGGCGCTGAGCTTCCTCTACCTCCTCCACCCCGATCCATGGCCCAAGGCCCGGCACTCGAAACGCCGGATGATCAATGACAGACCGGTCGACCTGTTCGCGAGCAAGGTGAAGGCCGGCGGCGAGCTGCGCGTCGCGACCGACGACCCGACTTATCTCACCTGGTCGCTGATGGTGATGCAGCGCCACGAGCGGCAGTTCGAATGGCTGGCCGAGAAACCGGCGGACTTCCTCGAGCCTCCCGACGGCTGGATCGAGACCCGCTACGGCGCCAAATCGCGCCGCGAGGGCCGCCGGCCTTTTTATCTCCGCTACCGCCGCGTCGGATGAAGCTGTAGAGAGCGCGCGCCATGCCCATCCGCTCCAGCACGCTCGACGCGATCGGCAATACGCCTCTCATCAAGCTGCGACGGGCGTCCGAGGAGACCGGCTGCGCCATCCTCGGCAAGGCCGAGTTCATGAACCCCGGACTGTCGGTGAAGGACCGCGCAGCGCTCGGGATCGTCACCGACGCGATCGACAAGGGCCAGCTTCAGCCGGGCGGCATCATCGTCGAGGGGACCGCCGGC
>DASURT010000193.1:0-3188 GCA_036375515.1 Sphingomicrobium sp. | reverse complement strand
GTGGTGCGCGACACGGTCGCACCCAACATCGACACTGTGCGCGCGATGGTCGAGGGAGTCGACCTCCCCTTCGCCGACATCATCCGCCTGTTTCTTCCGCGCTTTGCCGCACTGACGAGCCAGGTACCGGTCGGCGCCGTCGCCAAGATGGTGATCGGCGAATCGCGCAACTTCCCCGAACTTGCGAAGGTCTGGCACGATGAGGTCGTGTCGAAGGCGCTCGGCCTGATCGCCGGTCTGATCGAGCGGGCGCAGGCCACCGGCGAGGTCCGTTCCGGCAATGCTCGGCTCCATGCCTTCACGCTTATGGGACCGCTGGTGATGGGCGTGCTGTGGCGCGAGACGCTGCAGCCCGCGGGGGGGGCGCCGCTCGACCTCGACGCGCTGGCGAGACAGCATGCGGAAACGGTGCTGGCGGGGCTACTCGCATGAGGCGGTTCCTCTCTCTTGCCGCGATCCTGCTCGCGGGCTGCACGACGGTCGGTCCGAACTATCGCCAACCGGCCGTGCCGACCCCCGGGAGCTATGCGGAGACGCAAACGCGTGACGGGATGCCCGATTCCGAGCTCGCCGGTTGGTGGCGGGCGTTCGGCGATCCGCAACTCGACCAGCTCGTCGGCCGAGCACTCGCGCAGAATCTCGACGTCCAGACCGCGGCGGCGCGGATCCGCGAGGCCCGGGCCCGAGAGATCGTCGCCGGAGCTTCGTCCAGGCCGCAGGCCGACGCGCAGGCTTCCGCCACCCGCCAGAGGATCAGCGAGAACGCCATTCCGATCCCGCCAGGCTCCGGCGGCGACAGCAATGGCGCCTTCGGTCTTCCAGGCTCCGAGTTCAGCACCTTTCGGGTCGGGTTCGACGCCAGCTGGGAGCTGGACCTGTTCGGCCGAACTCGCCGCGGCGTGGAGGCCGCTCGGGCACGCACCGGCGCGGCGCTGTGGAACCGCCGCGACGTCCAGGTCAGCGCCGCCGCCGAGGTGGCCGATGCCTATCTGGCGCTTCGCACCGTTCAGCAGCGCATCGCGGTCGCCGAGTCCGAGCTCGCCCGCCAGCAAAGGTCCGAGCGGCTCGTCGCCGCCCGCGCTCGCGGCGGTTTGATCACCGGCCAGGATCTCGAGCAGCAGCGCTCCGAACGATCGGCGGCGGCAGCGGCGCTCCCGGCCCTCCGAGCCCAGGCCGAAGCGCAAATCCATGCGCTCGGAGTCCTCACCGGCGACACGCCCGAGGCGCTGATCGCCGGGCTTTCACCCATCACGGCCCTGCCCCCCGCCCCGCCCGCGATCCCCGCGGGCCTGCCCTCGGACCTGTTGCGCCGCCGGCCCGACGTTCGCGCCGCCGAGCGCGAGCTCGCAGCTTCGACTGCCGACATCGGAGTCGCGGTCGCGGACCTCTATCCGCGTTTCTCGCTCACCGCCGCGCCCGCGCTCGTTAGCACCGCATTGGCGAGCCTGCTCGAATGGGGCAGCCGGAGCTTCTCGATCGGAGCCGCGCTCGACTGGCCCCTGCTGAGCGGCGGCCGGGCGCGCGGCAACATCGCCGTCGCCAATGCCCGGCAGGAGCAGGCGCTCATCGCTTATCGCAAGTCGGTGCTTCAGGCGCTGCGGGACGTCGAAGACGCGCTGAGCCGCAGCGACGGCGACCGGCGCCGGCTCGCGGAGCTGGAGGACGCGCTTCAGACCGCCACCCGCGCCGAGAACATCGCCCGCACGCGCTACGATGGCGGGCTCGTCACCTATTCCGACGCGCTGCAGGCGCAGGCGCGGCGGCTCAAGCTGGAGGATCAAGTGACCGAAACCAGGGGGGCGCTCGGACGCGACACGGTGGCGCTGTTCAAGGCCTTGGGTGGGGGCTGGCCCGAGATGGCGCAAGCGGAGGCACAACCATGAACCGCTTCCGCCCGATCGTCATCGTCGCGCTTCTGATCGGCGTCGCCGTCGCCGCCTGGCTGCTGCTCGGCGGATCGAAGCGCGAACGCCTGCTGTCGGGCTACATCGAGGGCGAGAACCTGTTCCTCGCGTCGCCGGTCGCCGGAACGATCGGATCAATCTCCGCCGTCGAGGGAACCCGGGTCGCGGCGGGCCAACAGCTCTTCACCATCGATCCGGCGACCCTTTCCGCGCAGGGCGAGCAGGCGCAGGCGAATGTCGTCGGGGCGCGCACGCAGATCGCGTCGGCGGAAGCCACTGCCCGCCAGGCCGGCGCCGAGGTCGCCGCGGCTGCGGCAGTGGCGGAGCGCGCCCACCGGGACCTGGATCGATTGCTGTCGGTGAGACGCGACGATCCGGCGGCGGTCGCGGGCAAGGACCTCGACGCGGCGCGCGCAGCGCTGCGGGAGGCGGATGCGCTTGTCGCCGCCGCTCGTCGGACCGCGGATTCGCGACGGGCCCAGGTTGCGGCCGCCCGCGCCCAGGCCGTTGAGGCGCAAGGAGGGCAACGCGAGGTGCAGATCCGGGTCAACCAGCTCTCTCCGTCGGCGCCGACGCCGTCTCGGGTCGAAGACGTGTTCTTCCAACCCGGCGAATGGGTCTCCGCCAACCAGCCCGTCGTCAGCCTGCTTCCCGACAACAAGGTCAAGGTGCGCTTCTACGTGCCCGAGAAGGAGGTCGCGCGTTACCGGCCGGGACGCGACGTGAAATTCTCCTGCGACGGCTGCTCGAGCGGCCTTTCCGCGACGATCCGTTACGTCAGCCCGAGGCCCGAGTTCACCCCACCGATCATCTACAGCCGCGACAGCCGCGACCGGCTGGTGTTCATGGTCGAGGCTTATCCGAAGCGCCCGGCCGAGCTGCAGCCGGGCCTGCCGGTCGACGTCGAGCTGTTGCCCGGACACTGACGATGCCCCTCGCCATCGATGTCCACGACCTCAGCAAGAGCTTCGGCCTGATCCAGGCCGTCAACCACGTCTCGATCCAGATCGAGCAAGGCCACATCACGGGCTTCCTGGGGCCCAACGGCTCGGGCAAGACCACGACGCTGCGCATGCTCTGCGGGCTGCTGACACCCGACAGCGGGTCCGGCCTGGTGCTCGGCCTCGATTTCCCGCGCGAGGCGGCGGCGATCAAGCGCCAGACCGGCTACATGACGCAGCGCTTCTCGCTCTACGAGGACCTGACGATCGAGGAGAACCTCACCTTCATCGCGCGGGTCTACAGCCTCGACCGCGTCGCGCAGCGCGTGGACGAAACGCTCGA
>DASURT010000192.1:0-6427 GCA_036375515.1 Sphingomicrobium sp. | reverse complement strand
CGCGATGGATGCGTGGATCGCGGATCAACGGCAGCGGATCGACCAGTTCCGCCAGCTGATCGCGCGTGCCAGAAGCGAGGGACAGGTCAGCGCGGCGATGCTGGGGCAGATCGCGAGCCAGGCGCGCATTCTCCTGGCGCGGTAATGCGCGTTGCCGTTCTCGTGCCGGCGCCGGGCTATCCGGAGCCCTGGGCGTGGGCGTTCGATGTCGAAGCGGCGGCTCTCGTCGCGGGCGGAGCGGAGGTCGATCCGGTGCCGTGGACCGACGCGGGCGATCTTACCCGATACGACCTTGTCATGCCGCTCGTCGCCTGGGGCTATCATCAGGATTACCCGCGCTGGCTCGAATTGCTCGACCGCCTGGAGGCCGCGCCGGCAGAGGTGATCAACCCGCCCGCGCTGCTGCGCTGGAACGGCGACAAGGCCTATCTTGCCGAGCTTGCGGACCGCGGCGTTCCGACGGTCCCGACGATGGCCGTCGAGGATTGCTGCGACGAGGATCTGGAAGAGGCGCGCCGCCGGTTCGCCAGCGACTGGCTGGTGATCAAGCCGCCGGTCTCGGCCAGCGCCTTCGGGACGCACCGGATCGGGCCCAACGAAGGCTTGCCCAAGGACAATCGCGGAAAAGCGATGATCGTGCAGCCGCTGATCGAGGAAATCGCGAAGACCGGCGAATTCTCGCTGATGCTGTTCGACGGCGAGTTCAGCCACGCCGTGGTCAAGCGCCCCGCCCGCGGCGATTTCCGGGTGCAGGAGTATCTGGGCGGCGTGACCTTGCCGTGCAGGGCGCCGCCGGCCGGCGCGGTGGAGCTCGCCAAGGCCGCGCTCGCCGCCGCTCCGGCTCACGCGGCCTATGCCCGGGTCGACATCATCCCCGATGACGAGGGTGTGCTGAGGATCATGGAGCTCGAGCTGATCGAGCCGGCGTTGTTTCTCGACCATGCGCCCGACGGAGGAGCGGCGTTCACACGCTCAATCCTGTCGGCGGCCGAACCCGTTACAGCTGCGCCGGGTCGCCGTACGGCCTCGTGATCAGCTCGAGCAGATGATTGTCGGGGTCCGGGAAATAGACGCCCCGGCCACCGAAATGATGATTGATCTGCCCGGTCTGAGTGCGAGCCGGATCCGCCCAATAGTCGAGGCCCTTCGCCTGAATCCGTCCGAATGCGGCATCGAATTCGTCGTCGCCGACCAGGAACGC
The DNA here is from genome assembly GCA_036375515.1 of Sphingomicrobium sp. Lineage (GTDB taxonomy): Bacteria > Pseudomonadota > Alphaproteobacteria > Sphingomonadales > Sphingomonadaceae > Sphingomicrobium. The sequence goes on along the minus strand of DASURT010000192.1, from coordinate 5,226 downwards.
GTAATGCTGCGGCGATACGGCTCCATTCTTCTGATGATAATCGAGCGAGACGCCATTCGCGAGATCGACGACCTGGAAGTGGAAGAACGTCCGGGCCGGCGGCAATCCGAGAATGTCCGTGAGGAAGTCCGCCGAGCGCACCTTGTCGCTGCACCAGACGATCGTGTGGTTCAGTTCCGCCATTCGACTTACTCCACGGTCACCCTTGCGAACAGCCACTGGCGCAGCGCGGACGTCAGGTTCGGCGCCGGCCGTGACTCCAGCCGGAGGGCGTCGACCTCGGCGACCAGCGCGTTCACCGGCTTGCCGGACTGCTCCGCCGCACGCTCGAGCTCGCGCCAGAATACGGGCTCCAGGCTCACCGAAGTCTGGTGGCCGGCAATGGTCACCGAGCGCTTGACCGGCCGGCCGAAAGCCATCGCCATCAATACATGTGCTGGCCGCCGTTGATCGACAGGGTCGATCCGGTGACGAAGCCCGCATTTTCGTCGACGAGGAAGGCGACCCCGCGCGCGATCTCCTGGGCCTTGCCGAGGCGGCCGACCGGGATCTTCGCGACGATCTTGCCGAGCACCTCTTCCGGCACCGCGGCGACCATGTCGGTGTCGATGTAGCCGGGCGCGATCGCGTTGACGGTCACGCCGCTGCGCGCCCCCTCCTGCGCCAACGCCTTGGTGAAGCCGTGGATTCCGGACTTGGCGGCGGCGTAGTTCACCTGGCCGTATTGGCCCGCCTGGCCGTTGATCGAGCCGATGTTGACGATCCGTCCGAACCCGCGGCCGGTCATCCCCTCGAACACCGCTTTGGCCATGTTGAAGCAGCCGCCGAGGTTCGTGTCCATCACGTCCTGCCATTTCTGGTGGTCCATCCGCTTCATCGTCGAATCGCGCGTGATGCCGGCATTGTTGACGAGGACATCGACAGGCCCGAGCTCCGCCTCGACCTTCTTGACCCCCTCCTGGCAAGCGTCGAAGTCGGCGACGTCCCATCTGTACGCCGGGATTCCGGTGCGATCGCTGAAGTCGCGCGCGCGCGCGTCATTGCCGGCATAGTTCGCGGCGACCTTCATCCCCATGTCCTTCAGAGCGACGCTGATCGCCTCGCCAATGCCGCGTGTTCCGCCGGTGACGATCGCCACTCGAGCCATGGATTTCTCTCCTGTTGCTTGCCGGCTGCGGCGCTTAGGCGCGGGACAGCCATCCTTCAAGTTCGCGCTCGATCAGGCGTTGGAGAAGGGCGATGCCTTCGGGCGAGTCGTTGAGGCATTCGAGAAGCGCGAACTTCTCTCCGCCCGCGCCGAGGAACGTTTGGCGCCCGCGGATTCCGAGCTCTTCCAGCGTTTCGAGGCAGTCGGCGGCGAAGCCCGGCGCGGCAACCGCGACGCGTGTCACGCCGCTCTTGGGATAGGCCGCCAAGGTCGCGTCGGTGGCCGGTTCGAGCCATTTCGCGCGTCCGAAGCGCGACTGGAACGCGACGTCGACCTCGCGCCGAAGCGCGTCTCCGACGAGCCGCGCGGTTTCGAGGCACTGGTCGCGGTAGGGGTCGCCGAGGCGGTACGTCCTCTCGGGCATTCCGTGGAAGCTGAGGAGGAGGCGCTGGGGCTCGAAATCGAGCGCGCCGAGCTGGCGCGAGAGGTTCGCTCGCAGCGCCTCGATATACAGCGGGTCGTTGTAATAGGGCGGCAGCGTCCGAAGCGCAGGCTGCCACCGAAGGCCAGCGGTGGCGGCGAACACCGCGTCCTGCGCGCTGGCCGTGGTCGCGCTGCAATATTGCGGATAGAGCGGGGCGACGAGGATGCGCCTGTAGCCTTCGGATGCGAGGCGCTCGAGCATGCCCGAGACTCCGGGGTTGCCGTAACGCATGGCCATTTCGACGCGGACGTTCGGGACACGCTCGCGAAGCGCGGCCGCCTGACGCTGGCCGATGGCGGCGAGCGGCGATCCTTCCTCGGTCCAGACCTGCCGGTAGGCGTGCGCCGACTTGCGCGGACGCGTGCGCAGGACGATCCCATGAAGGATCGGCCGCCACAGCCAGGCGGGAATCTCGATCACCCGGGGATCGGTGAGGAACTCGGCGAGATAGCGGCGGACCGCGTCCGGCTCCGGCGCGTCGGGCGTGCCGAGGTTGATCAGCACGACGGCGACCTTGTCCGGGCCGATCTCGGCGTTCATGCGACCTCGAACGGAAGCGACCGCAGGCGCTTGCCCGTGCCCGCATAGATGGCATTGGCCAGCGCGGGCGCCAGCGCGGCGGTTGCGAGGCCGCTGATTCCGCCCGGCGGCTCGCTGCTCGAAAGGACATTCACAAAGATCTCCGGCGCGTCTCCGATGCGCGGGAGGCCCGCGCCGCCGAGCGGGCCCGCGCGGGGCATTCCGGCGACCCATTCGGGCTGCGCCACGGTCGCCTGCGCCAGGGCCCAGATCAGCCCGCTTTCGATCTGCTGCGTGACGAGTCCCGAATTCATCGCCCGTCCGCAGTCGACGACCGCCACGAGTCGGTGCGCCTTGACGCGCTGGTCCTCGCCGATGCTCGCGGTGGCGACCAGGCCGATGTGCGATCCGTAGGCCGAGCAGCCGGCGATTCCCATCGTGCTTCCCGGGCCTCCGCCATCCCAGCGCGCGAGCCGCGCCGCACCCTGGAGGCACCGCGCCAGACGTCCATTTCCGCCGAGCATCGACATCCGGAAGGCGAGCGGCTCCATCCCCGCGGCGCGCGCCAGTTCGTCGATGAAGCTTTCGGTGAAGAAAGTCAGCTCACGCTGCGGCGATCCGCGCATGTAGCCGACCGCGAACGGCAGGCCGGCGCGGATCGACTGGATGCGCGTATTGGGGATCGAATAAGGCGGCACCGAGCCGTCGAGCGCGGTTCGCCCGAGCCCGTCGGGCGCATCCGTATCCATGAGCCGGGCGAGCGCCGAGCCCAGGCCGTCGGCGGTGACGACGCGCATCTGCCACGCGGCGGTGATCCCGCCCTCGCCGGGAAGAGCGGTCATCCGCGCGAGCGCTCCTGGCGCGACGCGGTCGTGGTTCTGGCTGGTCGATTGCGAAAGCGTCACCTGCACCGGCCGTTTGAGCTGGCGCGCCAGCTCGACCGCGATCGGGATTGCATCGCTCTCCAGCGCCCGGCCGGCGGGTTCGCCGACCGGCATCGGATACAGGGTCACCTGGCCCGCCGGGATTCCGGCCGCCCGGGCGGCTGCCTGCCGGGCGAGTTCGGGCGCCTGGGTCGGCGCCCACGCTTCGAGCGCTCCGCCACTGAAGCGCGCTGTCGCGGTCAGTGGCTCGAGCCCGAGATGCCGCGACGGGGCCGCGAAATAGGTTGCGGCGAGCGCGCGCGACCCGCGCGTCACCGAGTCATAGTCGCCGCGGCTGAACCATTCGTCCGAATCGCCGGCATCGAGCGCGGCCTCGAACGCCAGCCTCGTCTCGGCCCAGCTACTCTCGCCGGAGAAGCGCGGGTTGGCGGCCCTGATCGCGCGCTCCGCCGCCCACCAGCCGTCGCCGGCGACGGCAACCCAGCCCTCGCGCGCGGCCAAATGCCGCACGCCGGGTACGCCCCGGATCGCGGCTTCCGAAAAGCTCGTGAGCCGCCCTCCGGGAGGCGCCATCCTCGCCGAGGCGAACAGCAGGTCCGGCAGGCGGACGTCGCCGGCATAGCGCATCCGGCCGTCGGCCTTCGCCGGGCCGTCGAGCCGCCGGAGCGGCTGGCCGATGAGGCGCGACCTTGCGTCTTGCCGAAGCCGCGGCCGGCGCGGCGGGCTGCGGTCGGCGGCCTCCTCGGCAAGCTCGCCGAAGGTGAACGTGCGGGGGCCGAGGAGAACGAACCCGTCCGCCGTCTCGCATTCGTCCGGGCTCACGTTCCAGCGGTCCGCCGCCGCTCCGACGAGCATCGTCCGGGCGACGGCCGCGGCCTCGCGCAGCGGCTGCTCGAATGCCCGGATCGAGGTCGATGCGGCGGTGATTCGGATCCCGGCCGGCCAGCCTTCCTCCCTTGCCAGCGGGTTGGCGTAGGCGCTCGCCAATGGCGCCGGTTCGACCGCAACCGTCTCCCATGCCGCGCCAAGCTCGTCGGCGACGATCTGCGGAAGCGCGGTCCAGATCCCCTGGCCCGTTTCGACCTGGGGCACGGCGATCGTGATCTGGCCATTTTTCGCGATCTTGATGAAATTTCCGAACGGCTGCTCACCGGGGCGCGCCGCGAGATCGCTGGGCAAGTGGCTGGGCCAGATCGAATAAGCGACGATCAGGCCGACGCCCGCGCCCCCGCCGATCAGCAAGGTCCGGCGGTCGACCTTCAACGGGCGTACTGCGCCTTCAGGGCGCGCCGGTCGATCTTGCCGGTGCCGAGGCGGGGCAGGGTCTCGGCCGAGAAGATGAACCGCTCCGGGATCTTGAACTTGGCGAGGCGCCCATCGAGAAAGGTGCGAAGGTCCTCCTCGGTCAGCCGCTTGCCGGCCTTTACGTGGACGACCGCGACCGGGACCTCGCCGAGGCGCTCGTCGAGCGCGCCGAAAACCGATACTTCCGCGATGTCCGGGCAGTCGTAGCAGGCCGCCTCCACCTCCGCCGCCGAGATATTCTCGCCGCCGCGGATGATGATCTCCTTTTTGCGGTCGACGATGAAGAGATAGCCGTCGGTGTCGAGGTAGCCGATGTCGCCGGAGCGGACGTAGCCGTCGCCGGCGAACAGCGCCTCCGTCGCCGCCGGGTTGCGCCAATAGGATTTGATGTTCGCGGCCGTGCGGATGGCGATCTCCCCGGCCTTGCCCGAAGGCAGGTGCGTGTCGCCGGGGCCGAGGATCGCGACCTCGACCAGCGGTGACTGCGGGCGTCCGGTGGACGCCGGTTTGGCCGCGTAATTGCTCCAGAAGTTCGTGCAGCCGGTGGCGTTGGATTCCGTCAGCCCATAGCCGAGCGCGGGCTGGGCGTTCGGGAACTCGGCCTTCAGGCGCTCGACGTGGCTGATCGGCCGCGGCGCCCCGCCGGCCGTAATGTCCTTCATCGACGACAGGTCGAATTTGTCCCGGTCGGGGTGGTTCATGAGCTCGAGGCTCATCGTGGGGACGCCAACGAAATAGGTGATCCTCTCCTTCTCGATCAGGCGCAGCGCCTCGGTCGCATCCCACTTCGGCATCACCACCATGCAGCGGCTGACGACGAAGCTGTTGAGCATCACCGGCACTTCGCCGGTCACATGGAACAGGGGCACGCTGAGGAGGGTCCGGGG
>DASURT010000191.1:0-2640 GCA_036375515.1 Sphingomicrobium sp. | reverse complement strand
TCTTCATCGGCATCATCGCCTCGAACGCGCGTTTGGCGGGCTCGCCGCCGGCGTTGAAGAGCTCGATCAATCGCCGCGGCGTGATTTGCCAGGAAAAGCCCCATTTGTCCTTGCACCAGCCGCAGGCGCTTTCCTCGCCGCCGCTCTGCGTGATGGCGTTCCAATAACGATCAGTCTCCTCCTGGTTCTCGGTGAGGACCATGAAGCTGACCGCTTCGTTCGGCTTGAAATTGGGCCCGCCGTTGAGGCCGACGAAGGACTGGCCGAGGACGGTGAAGTCGACGGTCAGCTCTTCGCCCTCGTGGCCGCCCGGGAAATCCGAGGGCGCGCCGTGGGGCGATCCGGCATGACTGTCGGGGAAGACCGACGCGTAGAATTCGGCCGCCTTTCGCGCCTCGCCTTTGTCGAACCACAGGCAGGTGGTCATCTTGCTCGGCATTCCTCTTCTCCCTTATTTCTTGCGCGGGCCGACCAGGCCGAACGATGCGCCCTGCGGGTCGAGCCCGTTGAGCGCGAATTCGCCGCCCGGGATCTCCATCGGTCCGTTGAGAATCCTGCCCCCGCCGGAAGTCACCGCGGCGGCGGCGCGATCGATGTCCTCGACGCCGATATAATAGGTCCATGAGGAGACCGGCATTTCGGGCATCCTGGGCATGATCGCACCGATCATGACGCCGTCCTGCTGGATGAAGGCGTAGCGGCCGTGCTCGCCCATATCCATGTCGCCTTCCTGCACCCAGCCGAAGCGGCGGCTGTAGAAGGAGATCGCGGCGTCCTGGTCCGAAGTCGAAAGCTCGTTCCAGCGGACGTGTTGCGGCTGGTCGGTCGAGAACACGTCGCTGGCCGCGTCCGGCTGATCGGACGGAGGGATCGGCCTCATCACGTAGAACGGCGCGCCCTGGGGGTCGGCGACCATCGCGATGCGGCCGACATTCGGGATGTCGAATGCCGGCATCATGGCCTTGCCGCCGTCGGCCTCGATCGCCGAAACCGCCGCATCGACATCGGCGACATTGATGTAGCCGAGCCACACCGGCCGGGCGCCATGCGCCTTCATTTCGCCGGTCAGCGGAAGCACCCCGCCGGCCTGCTTGCCGTCGGAACGGCCGATCATGCGATAGCCTCCATACTCGGGCGCGGCCTCGCTGATCGTCCAGCCGACGACCGCGTCGTAGAAGGCCTTCGCGCCCTCCGGATCCGGGGTCACCAGCTCGTACCAGATGAAGTCGCCGGTCGGGTTCGGGCCGGTTCGCGTGGTGGTCGCGGGCGCGGAAGCCTCTCGAACGTCCGTCATGGTTCGATCTCCTTGTTCCAGAACTGAAATCGGCCTGTTCAGGCGGTGACGGGCGTCTTTGCTTCGGCCGTATCGACGATCTTCTCGAAGCCGCCCCAGAACATGCGCTGGCCGGAGAATGGCACGTCGCCCTCGGGCTTCAGGCTCTCGTCCTTCATGATCTTGTCCCAGGCCTCGTCGCGGGCCGCCTTGTCGGGCCATTCGATGAAGGAGAAGACGATGGATTCGCCATCCTCCGCATTCACCGCCCGATAGAAGTCCGTGACCTGTCCGCGCGGAACGTCGTCGGCGATCGATTCGATCACCCGGGTCGCGCCGTGCCGCCGGAAGACTTTCGCCATCTTCGATGCAAGCTCACGATAGGCGTCGCGCTTCCCTTCCGGGACGGGAACGACGAAGCCGTCGGTGTAGCTGCCGCCCGGCGACCCTTCCTCGACGATCGCGTCGAAGCCGCCGACGATCATGCGCTTGCCGTCGAACGGCATGTTCGCGCCCATCTCCTTCATTCGCGGGTCGCTCATCATCTTCTCGTTGGTCGTGTCGCGCTCGGACTTGGACGGATATTCGAACCAGGAGAAGACGATTTTCTCGTCCGGCCTGGCGTCGACCGCCTTGCGGAAGTCGGTCACCTTGCCTTCGGGAACGTCGCTGTCCCAGGCTTCGACATGCCGCCGGACTCCGGAGTTCCGAAGCAACGGCGCGGCATCGCTCGCGTGCTTGCGATAGGCATCCTTGTTCGCCTCGGGGACGGGCACGATGAATCCTTCGAAGTACGTCATGCTGCTGCTCCTTCCGATTGAGGGTTGTTGGCCGGTTCGGGTTGGGGTTGGTTGGCGGCATAGACCGCGAGCTGATCGCCCAGGGCCCGCTGGAACGCGGGACGGGCCTCGCCCCGCTTCACGTAGGCGGCGAGGTTGGGGAATCCGGCGACGAGATCGGTGTGCCGAAGGAAGCGCAGGACGGTCACCATCAAGAGGTCGCCGATGGTGAAGCGCCCCTCGAGCCAGGGCTTGTCGCCGAGCCAGTCGGATACGCGCCCGAGCTTGAGCTTGACGAAATCTTCGGCGCCGGGCCGGCGGAGCTTCGCCCATTCCTCTCCGGTGTAGAAAATGTCGATCAGCAGGAGGTTGAGGATCGCGGGCTCGACGCTGTTCAGCGCGGCGTACGTCCATTGGATCGCGCGGAACCTGCCCTGCGGGTCACGGGGGAGGAGCGTCTCGCTCTTCTCGCCCACATATTGGACGATCGCGCCGGTCTCGAAGATCTTGACCTCGCCGTCGCTGAAGCACGGCACCTGGTCGAAGGGTTGCTCGGTGAGATATTCGGGCGGCCGCTGCTGGTCGAGC
>DASURT010000190.1:0-7647 GCA_036375515.1 Sphingomicrobium sp. | reverse complement strand
TCAAGGGCGAGACGCTCGAGGAATATTGGGATTACATCACCCGCATCTTCGACTGGGGCCGCGACACGACCTGCAACATGATCCTCGACGACGGCGGCGACGCGACCATGTTCGCGCTGTGGGGCTATCGCGTCGAGAAGGGCGAGAGCCTTTTCGAGCCGTCGAACGAGGAAGAGGAAATCTTCGTTGCGACGTTGAAGCGCTTCCTGGCCGAGCGTCCGGGTTACCTCACCAGGACCGTCGAGGCGATCAAGGGGGTGTCCGAAGAGACGACCACCGGCGTCCACCGGCTCTACGACCTCGCCAAAAAGGGAAAGCTTCCGTTCCCGGCGATCAACGTCAACGACAGCGTCACCAAGTCGAAGTTCGACAACCTCTACGGCTGCCGCGAAAGCCTGGTCGACGCGATCCGCCGGGCGACCGACGTGATGCTCGCGGGCAAGGTCGCCTGCGTCGCGGGCTTCGGCGACGTCGGCAAAGGCTCGGCCCAGTCGCTCAGGAACGGCGGCGCGCGCGTGCTGGTGACCGAAATCGACCCGATTTGCGCGCTTCAGGCGGCGATGGAGGGCCATGAGGTCGTGACGATGGAGGAGGCGGTGAAGCGCGCCGACATCTTCGTCACCGCCACCGGCAACATGGACGTCATCACGCTCGACCATATGCGGGCGATGAAGAACATGGCGATCGTCGCCAACATCGGCCATTTCGACAGCGAGATTCAGATCGGGGCGCTGGCCAACATGAAGTGGACCGAGATCAAGCCGCAGGTCGACGAGGTCGAGTTCCCCGACGGCAAGAAGCTCATCGTCCTCTCCAAGGGCCGCCTGGTGAACCTCGGAAACGCGACCGGACACCCGAGCTTCGTGATGAGCTCGAGCTTCACCAACCAGGTGCTGGCGCAGATCGAGCTGTGGACCGGTGCCGAGAAGTACAAGAATGACGTCTACGTGCTTCCCAAGCACCTCGACGAGAAGGTCGCGCGGCTCCACCTCGACAAGCTGGGAGTGAAGCTCACGCAGCTTACGGACAAGCAGGCCGACTATATCGGCGTGACTCCGGAAGGTCCGTTCAAGCCGGATCACTACCGCTACTAGCGAGCCTTCGAACCAATCGCTTCCTTTTGCGGCCTCGCTCGCCGTATGAGTTCGGCATGGGGAGTGGCGGCTTACCGGGGACGGTCTGGATCATCACGGCGCTCGGGCTGCTGTGGCTGATCGTCGCGGCCGCAATCTCGATATTGGCGGCGCGCCGGTTCCGCCTCGCCGAGGACGTGCTCGGTGCGGCCCGATCGAGCGCCGCCTTGCTCAATGCGAACCCATCGAGGCCCTTGCTGGTCCGCCCCGACGGCCGGGTGGAGATCGATGCCCAGCTGGTGCGCGACCTGGGACTTCCTTCGAACCCGCGACATTTGGCCGACCTGGCCGGCGACGACCATGGAATCGCGGCGGACGACTTCGCCGTCCTCGAGGAAGACATCCAGGCCGCGCGAGTCTCCGCGGGCCGGATTTCGCGCAAGCTCCATTCGAGCGGGTCGGCGCGCGTCTATGAAGTGCGCGGCGGTCCCGCGCCCGACGAGCCGCCGGGAACCCTGCTCCTGTGGTTCTTCGACACGAGCGCCAGCGAGGAGGACCGCTCCAGGCTTGCCCTGCGCCTCCGCCAGACCGAGGGAGCGCTGGATTCCCTCACCCACCTGATCGAGGCCGCGCCATTTCCGATGTGGTACCGCGGGCCCGACCTCAAGCTCGGGCTCGTCAACAGCGCGTTCGTCGAAGCGGTCGAGGGGCGGGATGCCGCGGACGTCATTTCCAGGGGGGCCGAGCTGATCGACGCCACGGGCGAGAACAGCCCGCTCGCCACCGCCCGCGCCGCCCAGGACGGCGGCCGGATCGTATCGCGCATGCAGCCTGCAATCATCCGCGGGGAGCGCCGCATGCTGCGGATCGTGAACGTGCCGCTTTCGACCGGGGCGGTCGCCGGCTTCGCGATCGACGTCCAGGACCTCGAGGATGCGCGCACGGAGCTCGGCCGGCACATCGAATCCCAGCGCGAGCTCGCCGACCGGATGACCGCGGGCACCGCGCAATTCGATGCGGAAAAGTCCCTGATCTTCTTCAACCGCCCGTTCGCCGTCATGGCGCAGCTCGACCCCGAGTGGCTCAGCGACAAACCGGAATTCGACCGGGTGATCGAGCGGATGCGCGACAACCAGCGCCTTCCCGAGGCCCGCGACTTCCCCGCCTGGAAGGAGGAGCGCCGATCCTGGTTCACCAGCGCCGAAGAGGTGATCGAGGAAGAATGGATGTTGCCCAACGGTGACCACCTGCGGGTCGTCGCGCAGCCGCTTCCCGACGGCGGCCTCAGGCTGATCCTCGAGGACCGGACCGAGCAGCTTCGTCTCGCGTCCGCACGCGACACGCTGCTCCGGGTCCGCGCCGCGACCTTTGACAACCTCTATGAAGCGATCAGCGTCTTCGCGAGCGACGGGCGGCTCTATCTGTGGAACCGGCGGTTCAGCGAGGATTGGGAGCTTGAGGAGGAATGGCTCACCGAGCATCCCCGCGTCGATGAGTTGGTCCCGGCCATGGCCCGCAAGCTGGTCAACCCGACCGCGGCCGCGCAGATCCGCGAGATCGTCCGGCAGACCACGAACGAGCGCCAGTCGGCAACCGGGCGAATCTCGATGACCGATGGCCGCCACTTCCAGTTCGCGGCCGTGCCTCTGCCCGACGGCAACGCGCTCCTCACCATGGTCGATGTGACGGATTCGACACGGATCGAGGCCGCGCTTCGCGAACGGGCCTCGGCGCTCGAAGAGGCCGACCGGGTCAAGACCGACTTCGTCGCGAACATGAGCTACGAGCTGCGGACTCCGCTGACCTCGATCGGCGGTTTCTCCGAAATGCTCGCGGCCGGTTATGCCGGAAAGCTGACGCCCAAGGCAGCCGATTACATGGCGGCGATCCTCGAGGCCGTGGCACGGCTGTCGAAACTCGTCGACGACGTTCTCGATCTCACCACCGGCGACACCCGTCCCGTCGCGCTGGAGATCGAGCGGGTGGACATCGCCGGGCTGTGTCGCGCCGCGGTCGACCGTGCTCGCCTGCAGGCCGGCGAAAAGGCCCAGAAGCTCGACAGCGAGATCTTGCCGACAGCCGGCCATGTCTTCGGCGATGCGCGGCGATTGCGCGAATCCATCGAGCATGTCCTCGAGAATGCGATTGCCTACACCGACCGGAAGGGTCGCATCCAGCTGAAGGCCGAAGGGGACGAAGAGAAAGCGATCGTCCGGATCAGCGACAATGGCTCGGGAATCGCGAAGGAGGACATCCCGCGCGTGTTTAATCGTTTCGACCGGGTCCAGGAGGCGGGTGTGCGCGGAGAAGCCGCGCTGGGCCTCGGACTCCCGCTGACCCGCCAGTTCATCGAGGCGCACGGCGGCACGGTCGAGCTCGAATCGAAGAAAGGGAAGGGGACGATTGTCACCCTGACGATTCCCCGCGGCTCCAGATGATCCTCGACGATGAGGACTCGACGATGCGGCTCGGCGCCGAGCTTGCCCGGCGGGCTCTTCCCGGCGACGTGATCACGCTCTCGGGACCGCTGGGGGCCGGCAAGACGGCGCTCGCCCGGGGGTTCCTCGCGGCGCTCGGCCATGAGGGCGAAGTGCCGAGCCCGACCTTCGCGATGGTCCAGCCCTACGACGACCTCGACCCGCCGGTGTGGCACGTCGATCTCTACCGCGTCGAGGATCCTTCCGAGCTCGAAGAGCTGGGGCTCGATTCGGCGGTCAATGGAATTCTCCTCGTCGAATGGCCGGAGCGGGCGGGGAGCGAGTCCTGGTCCGGTGCGCTCCGGCTATCGCTTGATTTCGGGCGGAACGGCGACAGAATCTTGACAGCCCATGTGCCCCCGTCATGGGAGGGGCGATGGCCGCCCCGATGAACCCTCCGCCCTATGCCCATGATTTCCTTGCCGCTTGCGGGTGGACGGGCGCCGAGATCATGCCGCTCGCCGGAGATGCCTCGTTCCGGCGCTATTTCCGCGTCGTGAACGGCGACCGCACCGCAGTTCTGATGGACGCTCCGCCGCCGCACGAGGACCCGCGCCCGTTCGTCGCGGTCGCCGAATGGCTCTCCTCGGTGGGCTTGAGCGCCCCCCAGATCCTCGCGCGCGACCTCGGCCGCGGCCTCCTGCTGCTCGGCGATTTCGGCGACTGGCGGCTTCGCGAGTTCCTCGACGGCGACCCGGCCCGCGAGCACGAGCTCTATGAGCTCGCCACCGACGTCCTCGTCCATCTCCACCGGCACGCGCCGATGCCGGGGTTGAAGCCGCACGGGCTCGATCAATGGCTGGAGGAGCTGAAGCTCTTCACCGAATGGTATTGCCCGGCGGTCGGGATCGACGTGGATGTCGAGGCCTACCGCGCCGCGTGGACAAAGGTGCTTGAGCTCGTTGCCAAGGACGGGCTGAGCCCGGTGACGGTGCTGCGCGACTATCACGCCGAAAATGTGATGCTGGTCGAAGGCCGCGAGGGCGTCGGGCGCTTCGGGCTGCTCGATTTCCAGGATGCGGTCGCGGGCCACCCCGCCTACGATCTCGCCTCGGTGCTCGAGGATGCGCGGCGTGACGTCCCACCGGAGATCGAGCGGGCGATGATCGACCGCTACGTCGCCGCGACTGGGCATGACGAGGCGCTGGAGCGCGCCTACTGGGCGCTCGCGGCGCAGCGCAACACGCGCATCCTCGGTGTGTTCACGCGGCTGTGGAAGCGCGATAACAAGCCGCATTACCGCCGCTTCCAGCCGCGCATGTGGGGCCTGCTTGAACGCGACCTCGCCCGGCCGAATCTCGAGTCGGTCCGCGAGTGGTTCGACAGGAATGTCGGTCCCGAGCACCGGCGCGAACCGTGGAAACGGGCGGCATGAGCGGAGCCCGCAGAGCCCTGCGGATTCGCGCCGAGGTCCCCGCCGAGGTTCCGCGCACGGCGATGGTCATGGCCGCCGGGCTGGGCAAACGGATGCGGCCGCTGACGGCAACCCGGCCCAAGCCGCTGATCGAGGTGGCGGGAAAGCCCTTGCTCGACCATGTGCTCGATCACCTGCGCGCCGCCGGCGTCAAAAGGATCGTGGTCAACGTCCATTATCTCGCCGACGCGGTCGAGGCCCATCTCGAGTCGCGGGCCAGGGGCCTCGAGGTCGTGATTTCCGACGAGCGCTCGCTTCTGATGGAAACCGGCGGCGGGCTGGTCAAAGCCGCTCCATTCATCGACTGCGATCCGTTCCTGGCGGTCAACAGCGACAATTTCTGGGTCGATGGGCCGGCGGACACGCTCAAACTCCTCGCATCGCACTGGGACGACGAACGCATGGACGCGCTGCTTCTGCTGGTTCCGCTCGCCCGCGCCGAGAATCACAAGGGCATGGGCGACTTCCACATGGACCGCACCGGTCGGCTTCGGCGCCGCGACAGGAGTCACGTCGCTCCGTTCGTCTTCACCGGAATCCAGATGCTATCGAAGCGCCTGCTCCGCGATGCTCCCGAGGGGCCGTTCTCGACCAACATCCTGTGGAATCGAGCCATCGAGGAGAGGCGCTGCTTCGGCGCCGTGCACCAGGGTCTGTGGTTCGATGTCGGAACGCCGAGGTCGATTACCATGACGGAAGCGACTCTCGAGAATGCCTGACCTGGCCGTCGCTCGCCCGGCGGTCTTCACCATCCCTGCCCATCGCTCATTCGCGGACGCGCTGGTGGCGGGCCTGCTCCGGCGTTTCAGCAAGAGTCAGCTCGACCTCGCGCGCGGCCGGGTGCTGCTTCCGAACAACCGCGCCGTGCGGACGGTCACGGAAGCCTTTGTCCGAGCGAGCGGCCGGGGCCTCCTGCTGCCGCGCCTCATCCCCATCGGCGACCCGGAGCTCGAGGAAAGGATCGGCCGGGCGCTCGATCCGATCGATGACGACGAGCCGGTTCCGCCCGCGATCGACCCCGGCGAGCGGCTGCTGACCCTGGCCTCGATCGTGCATTCGCGCGGCGAAGCCGCCGCCGAGGCCGTCCGCGTGGCCGCCGAGCTCGGAAGGACGCTTGACGCCCTTCTGATCGAGGAAATCGATCCGTCGCGGCTGCGCGAGGCGGCCACTGACGCGCCGGAGCTTGCCGGGCATTGGCAGAAGTCGCTCGCCCAGTTGCAGGCGATCGTGGAACACTGGCCGGGAATCCGGGCTGGGCAGGGCCGGATCGACCTCGCTGAACGGCGCAACCTGCTGCTTCGCGGGCTGGCGGAGCGGTGGAAGGAGTCGCCACCGGACGGGTTCACGGTCGCCGCGGGCATCACGACCGCCGCTCCCGCCGTAGCCGCCCTGCTCGCGCGCATCGCCCGGATGCCGCAAGGTATGGTGGTGATGCCGGGCCTCAGCCTTTCCGACCTCATGCCGAACGAGGAATGGGACGCCCTGGGTCCGGACGAGCAAGGTCGCGGCGATCCGGCGCATCCCCAGTTCCACCTAAAGCTCCTGCTCGACCGTATCGGGATCGGGCGTGACGAGGTGCAATTGTGGCGCGACCTCGGCCGGGCTGCGTCCTCGCCCGTGCGAGCGCGCGCGATCGCCAGCGCGATGACGTCACCCGATTACTCGCACGAATGGCAGAACCTCCCGCCCGCCAGGCGGCGACTGACCGGTGTCCGCGCGGCCGAGCTACCCGACGCCGCGTCGGAAGCGCAGGCGATCGCGCTCGCGCTTAGGGAGGCGCTCGAAACGCCGGGAAAGACCGCGGCGCTGGTGACTCCCGACCGGCAGCTCGCAACGCGGGTCTCGGCGCTCCTCGGGCGCTGGAATATCGAAGCCGACGACAGCGCCGGGACCCCATTGTCGGAGACCGCGCCGGGCACTCTGCTGCTCGGCATCGCCTCCGCGGCCGCCGAAGGGCTTGCTCCGGTCGCCTTGCTTGCGCTCGCCAAGCATCCGCTCGTCGGCGGCGAAGGCGACGAACGGCTGAAATGGCTCGATTCGGTGCGCGAGCTCGACCTCGAGCTCCGCGGGCCCCGCCCCGCGGCGGGACTTGCCGGTCTGGACCGCTGGTTCGAGGGGAAGGGCGTCGATCGGGAATGGCGGGCCGTTCGCCCGCGGGCCGCGGCGATCGACGGGATGCTGGCGAAGCCGCTTCCGCTCGGGCGGCTAGCCGAGGAGCTGGCGCGGGCGGCGGGAGCGCTGGCCGGCGACGCGGCGTGGCGGGGACCGGCGGGCCGGATGGCGGCCGAGCTCCTCGCGGGCCTGCAGGCCTCCAATGCGGCGAACGCGCTGGCGGTCACCGCGGACGATGCCGCGCCGCTGCTTCGCGGGCTGCTCGACGAGCAGGCCGTTCGTCCTCCCTACGGCGGGCATCCGCGCATCTTCATCTGGGGTCTGCTCGAAGCCCGCCTGCAGCAGGCCGACCTGGTCGTGCTGGGCGGACTCAACGAGGGCGTGTGGCCGGGATTGCCGGCGCCGGACCCGTGGCTTCCGCCGAAGGTTCGGGCGAATCTCGGAATGCCGAGCCTCGAATTCAGGATCGGCCTTGCCGCGCACGATTTCGCCAGCGCATTGGGGGCGCCCGAGGTCCTGATCACCCGCGCCAGACGCGACCGCCGGTCGCCGACCGTGGCATCGCGCTTCT
>DASURT010000189.1:0-2450 GCA_036375515.1 Sphingomicrobium sp. | reverse complement strand
AAGCTGGAGCCGCACGGCCGCGGCGACGATTGCGATGAGGATAAACGCTCCGGTCGCCGTCGCGAGACGGCCGGCGCCCGTCAGCGCCACGAGCGAATCCAGAGCCTTCGCGAGCGGCGGAAAGCGCTGCAGCGAGTCGGGGTCCGCGAGCAGCGACAGGAAGGGAAGGACCGAACCGATCGTTGCCAGTTCGGCGAGGCCGCCCGTCAGCATCAGCGCGAGGACGAGATGGAATTCCCGGCGGCGGCGGGTCGAAAGAAGTCCGAACAGCTCCCGCAGTCCGCTCCAGAGGCCGGTGTGATTCTGCGGTGACAAGTTCCGTTCTCAGTCGCTCATGATGCGGAACAGCCGCTCGGAGCGGAAACCTAGCAGGCGCGATGTCACAGGAAAAGTCAGGCTCCGAACGATCGTATGCGTCAGAAATAGCGCCAATTTCGCAACAGCTTGGCGATTTCTTCACTTGGCGCTCGTAAGTTCTTGTTCAGGCTTGTGAGCATATCTATAGGCGCGGCTGGGGATGACCGGCTTTCCTCCAGTAAGCGACGGGAAAGCCACAAGGAATCGCCACCGGCTGCACCGCTGAGCCGGCCGCAGCGGGCGGCGGCGTTTGGGGCCTTTCCGCGAAGGTCGCGGAAGCCCAGTGGGGGAGGGAATATGGCGACTGCCCTTGTCGACCTCTACGGCGGCGGCGACAATTTCGAACGATTTGACCGGATCATTCTTCCTGAAACCTATCGGCCTTCGGATCGCGAAGAGTTCATGTGCGCGAGGCATCGCGCCTATTTCCTTCGCAAGCTGAGGGGCTGGAAGGAAGGCATCGTCGAAGAATCGCGCCAGACGATGGCGCAGCTTCAGGTCGATTCGCTCCGCGAGCCGGACCTCGCGGATCGCGCTTCGAGCGAGACGGATTGGGGAATCGAGCTCCGGACGCGCGACCGTCAGCGAAAGCTCATCGCCAAGATCGATTCGGCGATCCGGCGGCTGTACGAGGGTGAGTACGGTTATTGCGAGGTGACCGGGGAGCCGATCTCGCTGGCGCGGCTAGAGGCCCGTCCGATCGCGACGATGACGCTTGAGGCGCAGGAGCGCCACGAGCGGATCGAGAAGGTGTCCCGAGACGACTAGAAGCGCGGGGTGCCGGCTAGTGATGGATGACGTGGCCGGCGATTTCGTCCTTTAGTCTGAGCTTTTCTTTCTTCAGTCGGTGGAGAAGGTCTTCGTCGGGATGGGCTCGGTGCTCTTCCTCTTCGATGAGGGCGTGAAGCGCCGCGTGCTTGGACTCCAATTCCTCGACCACTGCCTTGTCCATTGGTGCCATTCCTTTCGCAAAAACCGGTGCCACCGCTTGGTAATAAACCACGAATCGAGGCATTTGTCTTGACCCATCGCACCGCTCGGCGGGCCAGCTGAGCGGATCGTCGAGCCCGAGGCCGTTCCGGGCGGGCATCACTTGCTGTAAGCTCGCATGACGATGAACGACGATTATCCGAACCCGAACCTTGAGACCCTCAAGGCCGAGCACCGGAGGCTGGATGAGGAAATTCGAGCCCTGGCCGCCGATTCCGCCGCGGATCAGCTCGAGCTCGCGCGGCTCAAGAAGCGCAAGCTCCGGCTGAAGGACCAGATCCAGCTGATCATCGATTCCAACATCCCCGATATCATCGCCTGATTGGTCGCCGGGCCTGTCCCGCGGGGGGACAGTCCGCGCTGCGCGCACGCCGGGCGGTCGACTCGGGCGTTTTCAGGTGCGAAACAGGGTGACACTCTGGACCGCCATGGACGAATCGGACCTGCCTCAGCCGCAAGTGCGGATCACGTCGCGCTTGATCGACTCGCTTTACACCGAGGCGATGCTGCTCGCCGACGAAGCGCGATCCTATTTTGACGATGTCGGCCGCGACGAACGCGCGACGCTCGATCCATTCGCCCGCGTCGGCTTCGCCTGCGAATCGTTGAAGGTCACGACGCGCATCATGCACATCGTCGCCTGGCTGCTGACCCAGCGGGCGATCGAGTCGGGGGAGATTGCGGTCATCGAAGGCCGGCGGCCCGAGCGGCGCCTCGGCCATGCCCAGGACAGCGATCAGGCGGTCGTCGCCCAGCTCCCGGAGGCCGCGCGACGGCTGATCGGCGCGAGCGCCGACCTGTATGCGAGGGTGAAGCGGATCGACGAGGGCAGTGTCGAGGCGGATGCTCCGCAAAGCCCAGCACGGGCGCTGATGGGCCGCCTCGAGCGCGGCCTGTCGGGCGGGTAGGGGTATCGTTTCGGGGGCTGGCGAGTGATTCCGATCAATCGGTACGGTGTTGCCTGGATGCGTCTGTCCGCTTTCTCAGAACCAGGGCGTGCATCGCCGCCATCAATTTGTCCGCGAGGCTATCGATCGAATGTTCCGCAACGACGACTGAACGGCCCCGGAGTCCAAAGGCGCGACGCTCCTCGCGAGGCCATC
>DASURT010000188.1:0-4894 GCA_036375515.1 Sphingomicrobium sp. | reverse complement strand
TTGCCGGCGACCTCTTTGCCGTCGCGGCCGACCAATCCGACGACCGTCTGCGGGTCCGCATAAGCGAGCGAGTCGGAAATCGCGTCGGTCAGCGCGGTCCTGCCCCCGGTGCGATAGACGTCTGAAAGGACCCTGGCCTGTTCGGCGACCTGCCGGTGGATGCTGGCGACGGCCTCGTCATGGGTACGGCCATAGATGAAGGCGATGACCGCAAGATTGGAGAGCAGCGCGAGGAGACCGGCCAGAAGCGCGATTCGGATCGTGGTGGGCACGAGCCGGATGTACGCCGTCACGCGGCGAGCATGTAGCCCGCGCCTCTTACCGTATGCAGGAGCGGCTTTTCGAACCCGTCATCCAGCTTGCGGCGGAGGCGGCTGACGTGGACGTCGATGACGTTCGTGCCCGGGTCGAAATGATAGTCCCAGACCTGTTCGAGCAGCATGGTGCGGGTGACGACGCGGCCTTCATTGCGCGCGAAATATTCGAGCAGAAGATACTCGCGGGGCTTGAGGTCGAGCTTCTGGCCGGCGCGCCTGACGCTTCGCGACATGGGGTCGATTTCAAGATCGCCGACGGTGAGCCGATGGTCGGCCGGATCGACCCGCGCTTCGCGCCGGCGAAGCAGCGCGTTCACCCGAGCCAGCAGCTCGGCGAAGGAGAAGGGCTTCACCAGATAATCGTCCGAACCGCTGTCGAGTCCGTCGATCCGGTCGCCGACCGAGGCGAGCGCGGAGAGGATCAGCACGGGCGTATCGATATGCGCGGCGCGCAGTGCTCTCAGCACCGACAGGCCGTCGAGCACCGGGAGCATTCGGTCGAGGATGACGAGATCGAAGCTGCCGTCGGTGGCGCGGAACAGGCCGTCCTGGCCGTTGGCCGCCTGCTCGACGCTATGGCCTTCCTGGGTCAGCCCCTTGGCAAGATAGGAGGCAGTCTCCCGATCGTCCTCCACCAGCAGGATCTTCCGTCCCATCGCTATTCACGCCTCCTGATTCACGCTCGGCCGGGGCTGGAGGAGAAATCCGCGCGGCGCTGGGCAGGAGTCATTTCCCAGCGCCGCACGCATGGCCTCAGTTGGTCTTTGTGGTGCTGGGCGCCGTGGACTTCCTGGCGGCCATCTTGTGGGCAGTCGCTTTGTGCGTCATCTTTTTGTGCGACTTCGCCGTCGCGTGATGACGCCGCGCATGGTGGTGGCGCGCAGCGGCGCGATGCTCCCTGGCCTCGGTGGCCGTCGATTCGCCCTCGGCTTTGGCCTGTTTGGCCATGGAGGTCTTGGCCGGCACCGCCTTCTTCGTCGAGCTCTTTTGTGCAGCCAGCGCCGGAGTGGCAATCAACGCCAGCGCTGTCAGCGATCCAATCAGGGCCTTCATCACTCTTCTCCTCGTTTCCGGCAAACGCGAGCCGGGGGAGACGCCTCTATGCGGGTGCGAATCTCACGGGCGTGGAAGCAAGGTTAAATGCCGTTCATCGCGAATGGAAGACGCCGGCGCCGAGCCTTCCGACTCGGCCCCGGCGCCCGGAAACCCGGAAAATGCAGCGCGTCAGTGCGACTTCGGCTTTGGCGACGTCTTCGCCGTCTTTGAAGCATGCTTCGCGGACTTGGCGGGCTTTGCATTCTTCTGCGTTTTCGCGTTGGTGGCGGTATTTGGCTTCGCCGGGGCGGCGGCAATGGCCGGCGCGGCCATCATTCCCAGAGCCGCGAGGGAAGCGATCAGGCTGGTGCGTTTCACTGTCATTCTCCTGGAATCATCGCTCGGGAGTCGAGCGCGGACTTCATCTATGGGAACGCCTTTGGCGAGCCGCTGACAGCCGGATTAAAGCTTGTTCATTGCCTCACGGACGAAGAGCGTTAGGACGGGTGCGGCATGCTTGCGCAAAAGACCCGTTACGCACTTCGTTCGCTACTGTTTCTGGCCGAGGAGCAGGGCGGTGCGCCGGTACAGCTCAGCCGAATCGCCGAAACGCAGCGCGTGCCGCCCAAATATCTCGAGCTGATCATGCTCGACTTGAAGAAAGCGGGGCTGGTCAAAAGCGCCCGCGGGCCCAAAGGCGGCTACAAGCTCACGCGCTCGCCCGAGCAGATATCGTTCGGGGATATCGTGCGCACGATGGAAGGGCCGATCGCGCTCGTGTCCTGTGCGAGCGTCAATTTCTACGCGCCGTGCGGCGATTGCCACGACGAGGCGACCTGCGCCATCCGCCGCGCCTTCACCATCCTTCGCGACCAGAGCACGGCGGTGCTCGATTCGATCTCGCTGGCCGAGGGCGCGGGATGGGAAGAGCGCCTGCCCAACGGCGGGAAATAGCCGCGCTGGCGAAGCAGCCCGGGCGCGGCTAGAAGTCAGGGCCATGTCGACCTTCACCATCGACACCGGCACCAGCCGGGCGACTCCCTCGCCGGTTCCGGGGAAGCGCAAGACGGCGCCGTCGATCCGCGCGCGCAAGGCCGAGGGCCGGACCGAGCAGCCGCTCGTCATGCTCACGGCCTACACGATGCGCATGGCTCAGCTGCTCGATCCGCATTGCGACATGCTCCTGGTCGGGGACAGCCTGGGGCAGGTCATTTACGGCCTGCCGTCGACGATCCCGGTGACGATGGAGATGATGTGCGCGCATGGCGCCGCGGTGGTGCGCGGGAGCTGGCACGCGCTCGTCGCGGTCGACATGCCGTTCGGCTCCTACGAAGGTTCGCCCGAGCAAGCATTCGATTCAGCCGCGAGGATCATGAAGGAGACGGGCTGCGCCGCGGTGAAGCTCGAGGGCGGCGAGGCGATGGCGGAAACGATCGCCTTCCTCACCGAGCGCGGGATTCCGGTGATCGGCCATGTCGGCCTTACGCCGCAGGCGGTAAATGCGCTCGGCGGCTACGGTCCGCGCGGGCGCAACCAGCTTGAAGCAGCCAAGATCGTCTCCGACGCGAGCGCGGTCGCGCGTGCCGGCGCCTTTTGCCTCGTCGCCGAAGGCGTACTCGAAGAGGTCGCCACCAAAATCACGCAAACGGTCGACGTTCCGGTGATCGGGATCGGGGCCTCGGCCGAGTGCGACGGCCAGGTCCTGGTGATCGACGACATGCTCGGCATGTTCGAGCGCACGCCGCGTTTCGTGAAGCGCTACGACGATCTCGCCACCCGCATCGGCGAAGCGGCGCGCACCTACGCCGAGGAAGTGCGGGCAAGGAGCTTCCCGACGATGGAGCAGACCTACCGGCCGAAATAAGCTGGCCGGCTCGGCCACCCCCTTTGCCTTTCGCGGCGCAGCGGGTAGATGGAGCGCCGCCAGCTTCCATTCATCTGGCGTGGGGAAGGGAAGCGCGGCAAGAGGATTCCCAATCGCAACGGACTGAGGCACGTCTTTGGCGCAACCCCCGGACATAGCGGACACATTCGTCAAAGAGGTCGACGAGAACCTCCGCCGCGACCAGCTCCGCGATTTTTTCACGAAGAACGGTATCTGGGTCATTGCGCTCGTCATCCTGTTCCTCGTCGCGAGCGGGGGCGCGATCTGGTGGCAGCAGCACAAGGTCGAGCGGTCCAAGATTGAAGTCGAGCAACTGTCGCAAATCTACAAGGACATCGGCACCGGCAATACGAGCAAGCTCCCGGCGCAGCTCGACGAACTGGCCAAGGCGGGAAGCAAGGGCGTCCGCGCCTCCGCGCTGTTCACCCGCGCGGCGCTCGCGCTCCAGCAGAACGATCAGAAGCTGGCTATCGCCAAATATAAGGAAATCGTCGCCGACGGCTCGCTTCCGAAGCCCTATCACGATGTCGCGCTCATCCGGCAGACAGCGCTCGAGTTCGACCAGCTGAAGCCAGAGCAGGTGATCGAGCGGCTCGAGCCGCTTACCAGGCCCGGCAATCCGTGGTTCGGATCGGCCGGCGAAATGACCGCGCTGGCGATGGTCAAGCAGGGCAAGACGAAAGAGGCGGGGCAGCTGTTCGCGGCCATCGCCAAGGACAAGGACGTCCCGCAGTCGATTCGCGACCGCTCCATCCAGATTGCGAGCAGCCTCGGGGTCGATGCGAGCGCCGAGCTCGGACCCAAGGCCCAATAGGACCCATATGATCAGATCGAAGAGTCTCCGGATTGCCGTGCTCGTCGTCGCCGCCTTCGCAGCGAGCAGCTGCGGCATTTTCAAGAAGGGCTCCGGACCCAAAACGCCGGTGCTCGGCGAACGAATCCCGGTGCTCACCAGCGAAACCGACGTCAAGGCCGATCCGGCCACTCTGGCGCTGCCGTTCAGCCTGCCGCCGGCGGTCGAGAACAGCGGCTGGACCCAGTCGGGCGGCAATGCGACCAAATCCATGGGGCAGCTGGCGCTCGGCCAATCGCTTACGCAAGCGTTCGACGTCGAGTCGGGCCGCGGCAGCAGCCTCACCGCGCGCCTCGCGGCCGCGCCGATCGTCGCCAACGGCAGGGTCTATACGATCGACACGCTCGGCACGGTTCGTTCCTTCGACGCGCGGACCGGCGCTAAGGTCTGGGAGAGCCCGACGCCGGACGTCAGAGGCAATGAAGCATCCCTGTACGGGGGCGGAATTGCCTACGACAACGAGCGCATCTACGCGACCAACGGCCTCGGCTTTGTCGCGGCGCTCGACGCGCGCAACGGCGGAATCGTCTGGAAGGTACGGCCCGGCGGACCGCTGCGCGGCGCGCCGACGATCGCCAACGACGCGGTCTATGTGGTCAGCGAGGACAACCAGATCTACTCGCTGAAGGAGGAGGACGGGTCGACCAACTGGTCGGAGGCCGCTTCGCTGGAGATCGCGGGCGTGTTCGGATCGGCCTCGCCGTCGGCGGGTCAGGGCACGATCGTCGCCGGTTTCTCGTCGGGCGAGCTCAACGGTTACCGCTACGAGAACGGGCGGCAGGTCTGGCAGGACACGCTGCAGCG
>DASURT010000187.1:0-5762 GCA_036375515.1 Sphingomicrobium sp. | reverse complement strand
GCTCGGCGGCAATGGCCGAGACCGCCGTGTCGATCAGCTCGGTCGCGCGCTGCTCGTCGTCCGGCCCGCGCGGGCGCAGGTTGACCCGGAGGACGGCGAGATCGGGCACGACGTTGGTCGGGCTTCCGCCGTCGATCCGCGACGGGTTGACGCTGAGCCCCGGATAGCGCGCCGCGGCGAGGTGCAGCGCGAGGTCGGCCGCCGCGAGCAAGGCATTGCGCCCGTCTTCGGGATTGCGGCCGGCATGGGCGGACCGGCCGTGCACGACGAACGAGAAATTGCCGCTTCCGGGCCGGGCGCCGGCGAGCGTTCCGTCGGGCAGAGCCGCCGGCTCATAGGTCAGCGCCGCGAGTTTGCCTCGCGCGGCCTGCGCGAGCAGCGCGGCCGAGGCGGGCGAGCCGACCTCCTCGTCGCTGTTGATCACCACCTCATAGCCGATCCGGTCGGCGACCGCGCTCCGCTCCACCGCCTTCAGCGCCGCGAGCATGACCGCGATTCCGCCCTTCATGTCGGCGACGCCGGGGCCGTTCAGCACGCCTTCCTCGATCCAGCGCGTCTCCTGGAACGGATGATCGGGCGCGAACACCGTGTCCATGTGGCCGGTCAGAAGCAGCTGGACGGGCGCCGTCGGACGGACCGTGAGGTGCAGGTGCCGGCCATGCTCGACAGCCACGGTGTGCCCGGCGGAATCGATCGCTTCGACCGGCGCGGGCGCGTCGAGGCGAAGCACTCCGGGAAGGGCGGAGAAGGCGTCGACCAGGAGGTCCGCCATGCGCTCGAGCCCCGCGAGGTTGCGCGAGCCGCTGTTGACGGCCGCCCAGGCGAGCACATGATCGAGCATCGGCTCTTCGGCCGCGCGCTCGACCGTCTCGGTTTCGATGGACGACAGGGCCCCCATGCGCCCGGCTCCTAGCCAAGCAACAGCGGGAAGGCCACACCGATGCCGGAAGCCTGGCTATCCCGGGGACGAGCCGCCTGCGGCATGGTTGCGATTTTGAGACTTGCAATCGATCGCTCCGCGCGGCGAAGGTGCTGCTCGCCGACACCCCGCTCCGCGCCATACTAGAACCCGTCTGAGATGCTGAAAGTGCCGACCGAACGACTCTATCTGGAAGACCTGTACGTCGGGCAGCGGTTCGTCAGCCGCTCGCACCTGCTCGATGCGGACCAGATCAAGACGTTCGCCGCCGAGTTCGACCCCCAGCCCTTCCATCTCAGCGACGAGGGGGCGGCGGGGTCGATCTTCGGCACGCTCGCGGCCAGTGGCTGGCACACGATGGCGATCACGATGCGCCTGCTCGTCGAAAGCATTCCCCTGGCGGATGGAGTCATCGGCGCAAGCACCGAGGTCGCCTGGCCAAGGCCGACGCGTCCGGGGATGGAGCTTCGCGTGCTCACCGAGGTCGTCGACATCAAGCCGTCACGCTCGAAGCCCGACATGGCGATCGTCACGATGCGCAGCGAAACCCGCGACCGGAATGACGACGTTGTGCAGGTCTTCACCGCCAAGATGCCGGTGTTCAAGCGCGGCCGAACCACGCGGGCGCCCGGTGCTACTGGAACAGTGTCGTGAGCCAGTAGAAGAGGGCGGCAACGCTGGCCGAAGCCGGGATCGTGATGACCCAGGCGACCATGACGTTCTGCGCGACCTGCCACCGGACCGCCGATGCCCTGCGGGCGGCGCCCGCCCCGATGATGCAGCCGGTGATCGTATGGGTGGTCGACACCGGAATGCCGAACCAGGATGCGGTGATGAGCATCACCGTGCCGCCCGCCGAGGCGCTGAATCCCTGATGCTGCGACAGCTTGGTGATCCTGGTGCCCATCGTCTCGATGATCCGCCAGCCGCCGGTCAGCGTACCGAGGCCGATGGCGATGTAACAGCTGATCGCCACCCAGTGGGGCACATGGAAGTCGCCCTGCAGATAGCCCGTCGAATAGAGCAGCACGGCGATGATGCCCATCGTCTTCTGGGCGTCGTTGAGGCCGTGGCCGATCGAATAGGTCGCCGACGAAACCAGGTGCAGCATCCGGAAGCTCCGCTCCGCGCCCGCGGCCGTTGCGCGGACTCCGAGCCAGCTGGTGACCAGCATGATGAGCATGGACAGGATCATTCCGAGCGTCGGCGAAAGGACGATCGCGACCAGCGTCTTGTTGAGGCCCGTCCACTGGATTCCGGCCAGGCCGGCATGCGCGACTCCCGCGCCAACGATCCCGCCGACCAGGGCATGGCTGGATGACGACGGAATGCCCTTGGCCCAGGTCACGACGTTCCAGAACATGGCGCCCACCAGCGCTCCGAAGACCACCGCCGGAGTCACCAGGTCCTTGTCGATCAGGCCCTTGCCGATGGTGTCGGCAACCCTGTGCAACTGCGGCACGGCGAGCGAGAGGAAATAAGCGGCGAAGTTGAAGAAGGCCGCGAAGGCGACGGCCTTCGCGGGACTGAGCAAGCGCGTCGCGACGACCGTGGCGATCGAGTTCGCCGCATCATGCAGACCGTTGAGGAAGTCGAACGCGAGCGCAACGGCAATCAGACCGATCAGAAGCGGAAGGGCAAGCTCGTGCATGGAGCCCCTCAGGCGTGATCGATCACGATGCCGTCGATCTGGTTAGCGACGTCTTCGAAGGCGTCGGCCACGCGCTCGAGGTTCTTGAACACCTCGCGCGCAACCGCGAAGTCGAGTGAGCTCTTCCTTGCCACCTCCTGGAAGGCGCGCTTGAGGCCCGCGGCGTGGATGTCGTCCGCCTCGCCCTCCAGGGCGACGAGCCTTCCCGTCAGCAGGTGCAGCTTCGCGCCGTTGCGGCTTACGTTCCGGAGCAGCGGGACCGCCTGCGCGGTGACCGAAGCGGCCTCCGCGATCAGGCCGATGATCTCCTTCATCTCCGGGCGAAGCTCTCGAAGCTCGTAGAGGTCGATGGCCCGCGCGGCCGCAAGCATCTCGTCGATCGCATCGTCCATCGACCCGATCAGCGAAGTGATTGCGCCCCGGTCGAACGGTGTCAGGAACGTGAGCCGGACAGCGGTCAGGACTTCGCGGATGATTTCGTCAGCCTGGTGTTCGCGCTCCTGGATCGTCTCGAGCAGCGCGCGGGGCGACGCGCCGTCCATCGCCAATTGCTGAAGGGCCTCGGCCGCGCCAACGATCGTCGTCGCATGAGCTTCGAACAGGCCGAAGAAGTCGCCCTTTCGGGGCAACAGCCGCTGAAACCAGGCGAACATAGATCGGGCCCCCCGCAAGCACTCGCCGCGGCTTTAGAATAGCGCGGGGAAGGCGGCAACGGGGATGCCGCTCCAGGGATCAACGGCGCGGCTTCACGAACTTCAATGCGACCTGCCGCTGGACATCGCAGTGTATTATAGCTATAATACACTGGATCAGGAGTGACGATCCATGTTTGAAAACCCAGTGGCCAAACGGACGGCGATCGCGGCCGTCATCGGCGCGGTCGTGGCCATTCCGCTTCCCTTTGTGGGACCGATCGTCGGCGCCATCGTCGGCGGCGGGATCGGTTATTTCACGGCGCCTCAAAGATAGTCCGCGAACTCGCGTAGCAGTCGGCGATAGAGATCGCGCTTGAACGGGACGATCAGTTCGGGGAGTTGCCCCGGCTCGATCCACTTCCATTCGCGGAACTCGGGGTGAATGGTGGCGATGTTTACGTCGGCGTCCGTCCCGAGGAAGCGCGCGAGGTACCAGTCCTGGTCCTGCCCGATGAACCTGCCGCCCCAGAGTTTCCCGCGAAGCTCTTCGGGAAGGTCGTATTTCAGCCGTTCGGGGCATTCGCTGATCCGCTCGACGAGGTGAAGGGTGATTCCGGTCTCCTCCTCAAGCTCGCGAAGAGCGGTCCCCCAGGGGTCCTCGCCCTCGTCGATCCCGCCCTGCGGCATCTGCCAGGCCTCGTCGCTATTATCGACGCGGGCGCCGACGAACACCTTGCCGTCGCGATTCAGCAGCATCACGCCGACCCCGCGGCGGTAGAGTTGGTCGTTACTCATTGGACGGTCCCTAACGGTCATTGCGAGCGAAGCGAAGCAATCCAGATTGATCACACGAAGGCACGAAGGAGGAATAAGGCGCGAGGGTGTTACTCCGCTCTTCGTGGCTTCCTTTCTTCTTCGTGCCTTCGTGTGAATCAAGAAAGGTGGCGAAAGAGGACGCGGAGGCCTAAAGGAGAACCAAGACAGAACTCGCGTTTGTGAAGGACTCGACCGTGGCGACAGCCACCCATCTCCTGACCGATAAGGAAGCCACCGCGCATCCGCCGCAGGAAGCGGTTGTGGTTCGCTTCGCCGGCGACAGCGGCGATGGAATGCAGCTGACCGGCGGCCAGTTCACGCTTTCGACCGCGCTCGCCGGCAACGACCTAGCGACCTTCCCCGATTTCCCCGCCGAAATCCGCGCTCCCCAGGGCACGACCTTCGGCGTGTCGGCCTTCCAGATCAATTTCGGATCGGCGGCGATCGAGACCGCCGGCGACCAGCCCGACGTCCTGATCGCGATGAACCCGGCGGCCCTGAAGGTGAACGTCGACCAGCTTCGCGAAGGCGGCCTGGTCATCGTCGACGAGGGCGAGTTCACGCAGCGGAACCTCGCCAAGGCGGGCTACGACCAGAGCCCGCTCGAGGACGGCAGCCTCGCCAGATGGCAGGTCGTCCATTTCAACATCTCGCAGCTGACCCTCGATGCGGTGAAGCCGTTCGGCCTCGGCAACAAGGAGGCGCTGCGCTGCAAGAACATGTGGACGCTGGGCCTGGCGCTGTGGATGTTCGACCGCGACCGGCAGCCGATCGTCGACTGGCTCAAGGCGAAGTTCGCCAAGGCGCCCGAGCTTGCCGAGGCGAACATCGCCGCGCTCAACGCCGGCCACGCCTATGGCGAGACGGTCGAGATGGGCGCGCCCTTCAAGCAGCACCATATCGCCGCCGCGCCCGCCGAGCCGGGCCTGTACCGCACCGTTACCGGGGCCGAAGCGCTCGCTCTGGGGCTGGTTACCGGCTGCCGGCTCGCCGGCCTGCCGATGTTCTTCGGCTCCTATCCGATCACTCCGGCGAGCCCGCTGCTCCATCATCTCGCGCGGTTGAAGGAGTTCGGGATCACGACCTTCCAGGCCGAGGACGAGATCGCCGCGATCTGCGCCGCGATCGGCGCGAGTTACGCCGGCCAGCTCGGCATCACCTCCTCGTCCGGGCCGGGGATCGCGCTCAAGACCGAGGCGCTCGGGCTCGCTGTGATGACCGAATTGCCGCTGATCGTCGTCAACTCGCAGCGTGGCGGCCCGTCGACCGGCCTTCCGACCAAGACCGAGCAGTCCGACCTCTACCAGGCGGTTTATGGCCGGAATGCGGATTCGCCGGTCCCGGTCATCGCCGCGCGCTCGCCCGCCGACGCGTTCGAATGCGCGATCGAGGCGTGCCGGATCGCGACCCGCTACATGACCCCGGTCATCCTCCTGACCGACGGCTATATCGCCAATGCCGCCGAACCGTGGAAGGTGCCCGACATGGCCGGCTTCGAGCCGTTTCCAGTCAGCTTCTTCGACACGGTGCCGGCGGACGGCGAAGGCGTCATGCCCTATGCCCGCAACGGCGAGCTCGCGCGGCCGTGGATCAAGCCCGGGACGCCCGGCCTCGAGCACCGCATCGGCGGAATCGAGAAGCAGCCCGGCACCGGCAACATCGACTACCGGCCCGAGGTCCACCAGGAGATGAGCGATACGCGCGCCGCCAAGGTGCTGGGCGTCGTGAACAGCATCCCCGA
>DASURT010000186.1:0-13616 GCA_036375515.1 Sphingomicrobium sp. | reverse complement strand
GGCGCCTCGGCGGCCGAATATGCGTTGATCCTGGCCATCATCGGCTCGGTCATCGCCGTGGCCGCGCTGGCTCTTGGCAGCGCGATCGGCAACCGGATGCAAGCGGCGGCCAGCTGCATCAATACCGCGACCACGAGCGCTTGCGGTGGCGCCGCGTCTCCGGCTCCGGCTCCGGCTCCGGCTCCGGCTCCGGTTCCGTAATGCGTATTGGGGCCGCTCTTCGGGGCGGCCCCCTGTTTTCGCCCGTATAGGTTCCGGCGATTTGCCGGTATGATTTGCGGCGGAGGGGCGTGAAATGAATCGACAGACGCTGATCGCAATCGCGGCCGCAATCGTCCTCGGACTGCTCGCGGTCTATCTCGCCAACACATTCCTGAACGCCGCGCAGAAGCAGAACGAAGAATCGCAATTGACCCGGGTCGCCGTGGCCGCGGTCGCGCTGCCCTACGGGACCGAGCTAACTCCGGAGAAGATCCGCTTCGCGAGCTATCCGAAGTCGAGCCTTCCGCCCGGAAGCTACTCGGACATCGCGACGCTCCTGCCCAAGGGGGAACGGCGCATCGTCCTGATGCCGATCTCGCCCAACGAGCCGATCCTCGCCGACAAGCTGAGCGGAGCGGGCAGGAATGCCTCGCTGTCCTTCCTGCTGCCGGACGGGATGCGCGCCGCTTCGGTGCGGATCAACGACGTGTCCGGAGTCGCCGGCTTCATCCAGCCCAACGATTCGGTCGACGTGCTGATCACCCGCGAATTCGCGGGCGCGAACCAGAACCAGCAGCAGATCACCGACGTGCTGCTCCAGGACGTCAAGGTTCTCGCCATCGGACAGAGCACGCAGGGTGCCGACGGCAAGCCGATCGCCGCCCAGAACGCGACGCTCGAGGTCGATCCGGCCGGCGCCCAGAAGCTCGCTCTGGCGCAGCAGGTCGGAAGCCTCGGGCTGGTGCTCCGCAAGCCCGGCCAGGAGCAGAACATTCCCTTTGTCGAGACGGTCAGCCTCAACGACCTTCGGTACGGCGTTTCGCGCGGCCGCCCGGTGAGCGTGGCGGTCACGACGCCGCCGGTCCGGGTGACCCGCGCCGCCGCGCCGCGGCGCCCGGTTCAGGCGCCGCCGCCCCGGAGCGGAACCAATATCGAGGTGATCCGGGGGACCACGGGCAACCAGTATGAGGTGGGGGATTATGAGGGGTAAACTCCAGCTGAGCCTGACGCTCGCCGCGGCTCTCGCGGGCGCCGCGCTGGTCGTCCCGGCGCCGGCGGCGGCGCAGTCGGGAATCACCATCCTGTCGGACGATGTCCATGCGGGCGAGCTCGCGGTGCCGGTCAACAAGAGCCAGGTGCTTCGGTCCGACCGGGCCTATTCGAAGGCGCTGATCGGCAATCCCGAGATCGCCGACGTGCTGCCGCTCACCAGCCAGTCGCTGTACATCCTGGGCAAGAAGGCCGGAACCACCAGCCTGACGCTCTATGACCGGTCGAACCGCCTGATCGCGGTCGTCGACGTGGTCGTCGGCCCCGACGTGATCGGGCTTCGCCGCCAGATGGCGGACTTGATGCACGGCGGTGACATCTCGGCGCGGATCTCCAACGACTCGATCGTTCTAGAGGGCATCGTTTCGAGCGCGGTCGAAGCCGATCGCGCGGTGCAGCTCGCCGAAACCTATGCGCCGGGCAAGGTCGTCAACCTCCTGTCGATCGGCTCGTCCCAGCAGGTGATGCTGGAGGTACGCTTCGCCGAGGTGAAACGGTCGGCGCTGAAGCAGATCGGCGTCAGCTGGTTCGTGCAGAGCGACGCCGGCAAGCTCGACGGAGCGATCGGCGGCGGCGCCAGCCGGACGCCCATCATCAATCCCGACAATCCCACCGAGGTCACGGGGAGCCAGATCACGCTCGACTCGATCGTCGGCAGCTTCGGGATCATCTCGCGCACGTTCCGGGCGTTCGGCGAGAACTTCAACGTCACGCTCGACGCGCTCGAGCGCAAGGGCGCGATCACCACGCTCGCCGAGCCGACGCTGGTCGCCCTCTCCGGCGAAACCGCGAGCTTCCTGGCCGGCGGCGAGTTCCCGATTCCCGTCGCGCAGGGCGGCGGCACCGGGAACAACAACACCGCCATCTCGGTCGAGTTCAAGCCGTTCGGAGTGAGCCTGGCCTTCACTCCGACGGTGCTCGCCGACGGCGTCATCAACATGGTCGTCCAGCCCGAGGTGAGCTCGATCGACCCGACCGCCTCGATCACCATCAACAACCTGGTGATCCCGGGTCTTCAGACCCGCCGCGCCAGGACGGTGCTCGAGATGCGCGACGGCGAAAGCTTCGCCATGGCGGGGCTGATCCGCAAGGACTTCCAGGATACCGTCCGGCAGGTTCCGCTGCTCGGGTCGCTTCCGATCATCGGGACCCTGTTCCGCTCGTCGGGCTTCCAGAACGACCAGACCGAGCTGGTGATCATCGTCACTCCGCGGCTCGTCCGGCCGGTGCAGGCGGGCGCATTGAAGTCGCCGACCGACCGGGTCGGCCCGCCCAACGAAGCCGACCTGTTCCTGAACGGGCGCACCGATACCGGGGTGCCGCCCTCATCGGCGCCATTCGTCACTCCGCCTGCCCCTCCGCCTCCGGCGACCCAGCCGCCCGGCGGCGGGATGGCTGAGAAGAAGCCCTCAGGGTTCGAGAAGGATTACGGCCATGTCCTTTAAAGCCATTCTCATCGGCGCAAGCTGCCTCGTCATCACGGGCTGCAATACGGTCAACAAGAACATCGGCCAGGAGGACCCGTATTTCGGGGAAGCGGTGCGGTACAATGTTGCGGTCCAGACCATCAATCCGGACCCCGTCTATCCCGCGGATGCGGCCCAGCCCGGAGACAATGGCGAAAAAGGCGCGGACGCCGTCAAGCGCTATCGCAACGATGAAGTGAATTCACGGCACCGGACCGAGTCACGTCAGTCGAGCAACTTGAGCTCGACCGGCGGCACGGGCGGCACGTCGAGCGGCGGCGGGCCGCAATAAGGATGGATCGGTCATGCGCAGCGCGATCGGCAATCTCGCACGGGAGGTAGGCGGCGCGGTCGCTCCCACGGTCGCGCTCTCGCTCTTCGGGCTGATCGCCGCGGGGGGTGTCGCCTTCGATTATGCGCGCATGGCGGCCATGGACACCGAGTTGCAGAACGCGGCCGACCAGGCCGCGCTCGCGGCCGCCAGCCAGCTCGACGGGGAAACCGGGGCCTGCGCCCGCGCCGCGTCGGCTGCCGCCAACATGGTCTCGCATTCGACGCTCTTCGCGAACGATTCCGGCGGGATTGCCATCAACGTCCAGAATGAATCGGCCTGCGACGCGACGGGCCGGGTCCGCTTCTGGCAGGACATCGGCAAGACGACGCCCGCCAGCAACGATTCCAACGCGAAATTCGTCGAGGTGGAGGTCGATCCCCGAACCGCGCGTTTCGCCCTGACGCCCGTCGTCGGCGCATTGTCATCCGGGCCGATGACCGGCATTGCTTTCGCGGGTCTCGATTCCGCGATCTGCAAGGTCCCGCCGCTGATGCTGTGCAATCCGGCGGAATCGTCGGACCCGGATTTCACCATCGCCAATTACATCGGCAAGGGAATCCGCCTCGTGGCCAACGACGGTGGGGGAATCTATGGTCCCGGCAACTTCGGTTTCCTCGATACCGGCGCCGGGAACGGCGCGGCCACGTTGCGCATGGTGCTTGGCCGAAGCAACGTTCCCGGAGACTGCGCCTCCGGCGATGGGGTCACGACGCAAACCGGCTCGATCATCACCGTTCGCGATGCGCTCAACGCACGGTTTGACGTCTTTGACCAGGGTCTCAACCAGGCATGCGGCGCGACCGGATCGCTCTGCCCGCCCTCGCTCAACACTCGCAAGGACCTGGTCCAGAAAGGGGGCGCGTGCGGCTTTGCCACCGGAAACGGCGCCGGATGGAAGGAAGCGGGCAACGTCTATCCCGGATTGTTGAACCTGCCGGGTTCGACTTCGGCCCAGACGCCGCATGCGCTGAGCAGCGCCGAGATGACGCCCGCCGACCTGGCTCCGATGGGCTACCCGCGCGACATCTGTCACGCGTTCGGTACGAACAACAATACCGGAAGCTGCTCACCCGTTTCCGGCGGGGTGGGCAGCAGGGTCGGCGACGGTAACTGGGATCGCTTCGCCTATTTCCGGTCCAACCCGGCGGAATATCCGACCATCACGACGGTCAGCGCCATGAACCAGTTCCTGGCGACCACGTTCGGCACGACGACGCCGAGCCGGTATCGGGTTTATGCCTGGGAGATGGCGAATGCCGCCGACCGGCTGCACACGAATATCCCCGCCGGCTCAGGTGTCACCGTCTCCGGGCAACCCGTCTGTTCGCCGCCGGGACTTATGCCATCGACGACCCAGACGGATCGCCGCGTGATCAGCGCCGCTGTCGTGAACTGCACGGCCGAGGATGTCGGCGGGCACACGATCGGCGTTCACGTCACCAAGTGGATCGACATGTTCCTCGTCGAGCCGTCGGTTCCGCGAATGCGGACGGAAAACAGCGACGTCTATATCGAGGTGATCGGACAGACCCAGAACGCGACCGACGAGGGAGCGGTGCAGCTCGTGAAGAAGAGCGTGCCGTACCTGATCGAATGACCCGCGCTCGCCGCCTTCTATGGGATCGCCGCGGATCGGCCGCCACGGAGATGGCGCTGGTGCTCCCGATCATGCTCATCCTCATCTTCGGCTCGGTCGAGGTCGGCAATTATTTCATGTCCGAGCATGTCGTGGACAAGGCCGTCCGGGATGCGGCCCGCTATGCGGCGCGGCTGCCCGTAACCGCCTTCAACTGCGGCTCCGGAACGATGGGCGACCCGACCCCGGTTCAGCGGCTCGCACGGACCGGACAACCCGACGGCACGACGGCCCGCCTGGTCGACTGGACCTCCGACGGCATGACCACCGTCAGCGTCACCTGCGACACCAGCGGGACCTACACCGGAATCTACACCGATTTTCCGATGGGCGTCCTCGTCGTCACCGTCCGCGCGGCCGTGCCCTACACGACCGTCCTCGGAGCGATCGGCCTGAGCTCAACCAGCCTGACTCTGAACGCCGAAAGCCAGGCCGCGGTGATCGGCGTATGACGACGATGCGCCGCCTTCTTGCCGACGTTCGCGGATCCAGCGCGGCCGAGTTCGCGATCGTTCTGCCGCTGCTCCTGCTGCTCATCTTCGGAGTGATCGACGCCGGCCGCTTCATGTGGGTGTCCAACCAGGCCGAGAAAGCCACGCAGGTCGGCGCACGCTTTGCCGCCGTGACCGATATGGCGGTGGGCGGCCTCGCCAACCACAGTTTCTCGATCAATGATGGAATTCCTCAAGGGAACGCGGTTCCAACGGCCAACTTCTCGCAGGTGACCTGCACCAGCAGCGATTGCGCCAATTGCACGGGTTCGGTTTGCGGCTTGCTGTCGCTCGACGCGGTCGCGTTCAATCGAATCGTCGCCCGGATGGCACAGATCGATCCGTCGATCACCGCCCAGAACGTCCAGATCACTTATCGCAACGTCGGCCTTGGCTTCGCCGGGGACCCGAACGGTTCGGACGTTTCGCCGCTCATCACCGTCAGCCTCCGGTCGCTGCAGTTTCAGCCGATCACGACCCTGCTGTTCGGTGCCTCCTTCAACATGCCCGACTTCAGGGCTTCAGTGACTGGCGAAGACCTCGCCGGGAACGTATCGAACTAGGTGCCGAAGATGACCTCGATGAAACCCAACGAGAGCAGCCGGACCTGGCGGCACTACGGCCGGACCCCGCCGGTGCAGCTCTACGTCTCCGACCAGGACGGCTGTGCGGGGGCCCTCGTCGGGGAGCGCGCCGCCGGCTTTCCGTTGAGTATCCATCCGTGCGACCCGACGGCGGAGATCGATCCGGCGAGCCTCAACGGGGTCGCCGCGGCGATCGTCGAGGTCGCGGCCGACCAGCCGGGATCCATTCAGCGGTTTCAGTCGCTCGCCAAGCGCAGCCGGACGCCGCTGATCGCCGCGGTTTACGAGGCGCCGCTCGCGCTGGTGCGCACCCTGGTGCGCTCGGGCGCTCACGATGTCTTGCCGCTGCCCATCGACCTTGCCGAGATCGAGGCGACGCTGGCGCCGCTTCGCGACAAGCTGGCGCAGGAATCGTCGGAGACCGCGTCGCACGGGAAGCTCGTCGCGGTCATCAAGAGCGCCGGCGGGGTGGGCGCGACCTCGCTTCTCGGGCAGCTCGCGATCCGCCACTCGGAGCGCGAAGCGGCCGTGGGCCGCCAGGCCTGCCTGATCGACCTCGACGTGCAATTCGGCGACGCGGCTTTTCAGTTGGGGCTGAGGCCGAAACTGACCCTGGCCGACCTCGTCGAGGCCGGAAGCCGGATCGACGGAGATCTCCTGCGGGCGACGACCACCAGGCATCCGAGCGGGCTCAACGTCATCGCCGCCCCGGCCGAGATGCTGCCGCTCGAGTCCTTGTCGAGCGAGCAGGTGCTCGACATCGTCGACCTGGCGACGCGGGAATACGGAACCGTGTTCGTCGACCTGCCCGCCAACTGGGCGAACTGGTCGCTGTCCGTGCTCGCCCGGTCGGACCTCGTACTTCTGGTCACCGAGATCAGCGTCCCCGCTCTCCGCCAGGCTCGCCGCCAGCTGGACCTCATCCGGTCGCAGGACCTTGGCGAAATCGAGATTCGGGTGGTCGCCAATCGCTGCGAATCCGGGCTGTTCAAGCGAATCCGGCCGGCCGACGTCAGGGCGGCGCTCGGCCGGGACGTGGCCTATACGGTGGCGGACGAGGGGGCGGTCATGCGCGCCGCCGTCGACCGCGGCGTTCCGATTTCGGAAATCAAGCGCAAGAGCGCGATCGGCCGGGACATCGACACGCTCGACAATGGCGTGGCGGCCGCGCTGGGGCTGGAGCGCTGATCATGTGGCAGGTCCGCAAACCTCGGGATTCGTCGCCCCCGGCCGATGCGCCTTCCGCCGAGGATCTGCGCATCATGACGATGGGGGACGCGGGTGCGTTCGCCAATCGCGATGCGCACACGGAGCTCAAGGTGCAGCTTCACCAGAAGCTGCTCGACCTCATCAACCTGCCCGCGCTCGAAAAGATGTCGCGCGAGCAAATCGAGTCCGAGATCGGCGACATCATCCAGGAGGAGCTCGCCAAGCAGAATCACGCGCTCAATCAGGCCGAGCGCAAGCGGCTCGTCGCGGACGTTCTCGATGAGCTCCTCGGCCTCGGGCCGCTCGAGCCTCTGCTCAAGGACCCGACGATCACCGACATCCTGGTCAATGGCCACAATAGTGTGTTCGTCGAGCGTTACGGGATCCTCGAGCCGAGCTCGGTCCGGTTCAAGGACGAACGGCACCTTCTGCGGATCATCCAGAAGATCGTCTCGGCCGTGGGACGGCGCATCGACGAAGCGTCGCCGATGGTCGATGCGAGGCTCGCCGACGGAAGCCGCGTCAACGCGGTTGTCCCGCCCCTCGCGCTCGACGGCTCGCTCCTCTCGATCCGCAAGTTCGCGCGGGTTCCGATCAGCATGGAGCGGTTGGTCGAGATCGGCAGCATCCCGGCGCCGATCGCCGAGGTTCTGACGGCGATCGTGGGAGCGCGCCGCAATGTCCTGATCTCGGGTGGAACGGGCTCGGGAAAGACGACCCTTCTCAACGCCATGTCGGCCTTCATCGACCCGCACGAGCGGATCGTGACGATCGAGGATTCGGCCGAGTTGCAGTTGCAGCAGCGTCATGTGGTCCGCCTCGAGACCAGGCCCGCGAACATCGAGGACCGCGGAGAAATCACCCAGCGCGACCTCGTGAAGAACGCGCTTCGCATGCGGCCGGACCGGATCATCGTTGGCGAGGTCCGCGCCGGCGAGGCCTTCGACATGCTGCAGGCGATGAACACCGGCCACGAAGGTTCGATGACGACGGTCCACGCGAACAGTCCGCGCGACTCGCTGTCCCGCGTCGAACAGATGATCGGCATGAGCGGCATCGACATTCCCGCCCGGTCGGCTCGCGCGCAGATCGCGTCCGCCATCCACGTGGTGGTTCAAGTGTCGCGCCTGTCGGACGGGCGGCGCAAGCTGACGAGCCTGTCCGAGCTTACCGGAATGGAAGGGGATATCGTCACGATGCAGGAGATCTTCCGCTTCCGTCAGTCCGGGATCAGCCCCGAAGGCCAGGTCCAGGGGCGCTTCGAGGCGGCGGGGATCCGGCCGCGCTTCATCGACCAGCTCATGGCTCACGGCATCACGCTGTCCGCCGACTTGTTCCGCCCGGACGCGAAGCTCGACTGATGAGCGAGGTCTGGATCAGGGCGGTCATCCTCGTCTGCACGTTCGGCGCGGTGGCTTTGCTCGTCGAGGCGCTCGTCTCGTGGGCGGCTCATTCCCGGGCGGTCTCGAACGCGATCAACGCGCGCATGCGAATGATCGCGGAAGGCCGCACCCGCGGAGAGACCCTGAACCTCCTTCGCCGCCAGACGTCCGACATTGCCGGAATGCTGCCCGCGCCGCTTGCTCCACTGGGGGTCAAGCTCGAGCGCCTGCTGATCGCCGCGAGGCTCCGCGCGCCGACCAGCCGCGTCCTCATTCTCCTCGGTGTCGCGCCGCTCGCGCTGTTCCTTGCCATCGTCTTTGCGATCCAGGCATCGGGCGGCGTCATGAGCGCCGGCAGGATCCTCCTGCTGGTCGTCTTCTCAATTACATTGGGTCTCGGACTGCCGTTGATGGCCATTCAGGTGAAAGCCAATCGGACGCGGCGAAAGATGCAGGAGCAGTTTCCCGTCGCGCTCGACGTATTCGTCCGCGGCCTTCGCGCCGGGCACCCGATCGCGGCCGCGCTCGACTTGCTGACGGTGGAGATGTCGGACCCGATCGGGAGCGAATTCGGGATCGTCGTCGACGAAGTGACCTATGGCGCCGACCTGCGCGACGCGCTCCAGGCGATGGCCGATCGATGGAACATGGAGGACATGCGCATGTTCGTCGTCTCGCTCGCGGTGCAGATGGAGACGGGGGGCAACCTTGCCGAAATCCTGGAGAATCTGGCGCAGGTGATCCGCGAACGCGCGTCGATGATGATGAAGGTTCGCGCCCTGTCCAGCGAAGGACGGATGACCTCGATCATGCTGACCGTGCTTCCGTTGCTCGCGTTCACTATGCTCTTCATCGTCAACCCGCAGTTCTATCTCGACGTGGCGGATGACCCGGCGTTCGTGCCCGGCTTCGTCGCATTGCTCCTCCTCTATGCGATCGGCTTCATCGCGATCCGGCGCATGGTCGATTTGAAAGTGTAGCCGGATGTTCGAACTGATCGCCGCGAACACAGTCCTGAGGGCGGCCGCGCTTCTTGCCCTGTTCATCGCGGTGGCCGCCGCCGCCTATTTCGCGGCGACGTCCATGGTCGCGCGGCAGGCCACGCGCCAACGCCTTGCGGATGCGTCGTCGCCGGGCGATTCGGCCGTGATCGCCGGCGGGTCGCTTCGAGCGCGCGATATCGAAGGCACATGGCTGAAGCTGGTCAACGCGATCGAGAAGGCCGGGCTGTCGCTGGTCGATACCAGGGACGAGGATCTGAGGCGGAGGCTCGCGGCCGCGGGGTACACGGCGCCGGTTGCGCCGCGGGTCTATACGCTGATCCGCCTTGTCTCGGTGGTCGGCCTGCCCCTCCTGATGCTGTTCGTCCTGTGGGCCGGGGGG
Organism: Sphingomicrobium sp.; assembly: GCA_036375515.1. Lineage (GTDB taxonomy): Bacteria > Pseudomonadota > Alphaproteobacteria > Sphingomonadales > Sphingomonadaceae > Sphingomicrobium. The sequence continues at coordinate 3,880 of DASURT010000186.1, read as the reverse complement.
AAGACTCCGAGCATCTTCCAGCTCTATCTCATCCTTGGCCTGGCGGCTTTCATGGGACTTTACGCGCCGAGCCTGTTCATCCGCGCCAGGGCGGACCGGCGGCAGCGCGAAATCGTCAACGCCTTCCCCGACGCGCTCGACCTCATGCTCGTGTGCGTGGAGGCCGGGCTTGGGCTCGAGGCGGCGTTCAACCGGGTCGGAATGGAGATCACGACCTCGCACCCGCTGCTGGCCCAGCAGTTCGGCGCGGTGGTGCTCGAGTTTCGCGCCGGCCGGAACCGCGAGGACGCGCTTCGCCGGATGGCCGACCGGGCCGGGGTGGACGAGATCCGCGCGTTCTCGACCTTGCTCATCCAATCGACGAAGCTTGGCTCGTCGCTCTCGCAGACACTGCGCATCTATGCGGCCGAGATGCGCGAGAAACGGCGGCTTCGGGCCGAGGAGAGGGCGCATCGCCTGCCGGTGCTGCTTTCGATTCCGCTCGTTGCGTGCATGCTCCCGGTGATGATCGGCGTGCTCATGCTGCCCGCCGTCATTCGGGTGATGCGGATCGTCATGCCGCGCCTGGCTGGAGGTTGAGATATGACTGGGGGGATCAAGGTTCTACTTGCCACGGCCGCGCTCGCGACGGCCGGCTGCGCCGAAACGGGTGAACTCAACATCCGGGCGGTCGCCGATCCGCTGACGAAAGCGGTCAAGCCCGGAAACCCGATGATCGACGAGGCGCGCGGACTGCTCGCGCTTGGCAACGTTGGCCTCGCGATCGAGGCTTACCGCAAGGTGCTCCGGAGCCAGCCCGGCAATATCGAGGCGCTCGCGGGCCTCGCCGAATGCTATGACCGGATGGGCCGGCACGACCTGTCCCGAATGAAATACGAGGCGGCACTCGCGGTCGCGCCCAGGAATCCGATTCTGCTGAGGACATTTGCGGCATCGCTCGAGCGGCAGGGTCGAATGGCGGAGGGCAAGGCCCTGCGCGCGGAAGCGGATCAGGACGAATCCGCGGCTGCTGTCGCTTCGGTTGGACTTGCACCGGGCGTAACGGCTCCCACCAGGGAGGTTGCAATAGTCGCGGCAACTCCGGTCGCGGCAGCACCCGCAGTGCCGACGCCCGCGACGGCGGTTTCCACGCCTCCGGCTCGCATCGCAGCAGCGCCCGCGCCGGCGGTTTCCACGCCTCCGGCGCGCATCGCGCCGACGCCCGCGCCTGCAGCGCCCGTGCTTCCAATTCGCATCGCGCAACAGGCCAACGGGCCGGCTGCCGTGGCACCGTCGATCGGCTCGATCACGGTGAAGCTGCCGCCTGCATCCGCCCCTAAAGCGGAAGCCGCGCCCGTCCGGCAGGGCCCAAGGCTCGAGCGACTTTCGCTGGTCGAGGTGGAACTGGTGACGAGCGATCAGCCGCGCTGGAAGACCGAGCTCGTGCACCGCACCGCGCTCAGCACCACCGTCCGCTTCGTGCCGCTTGCTCCGGCGCCCCGGTTCGCGGGCGTGAGGCTTCTCAATGCCGCGCGCCACCAGGGGCTTGCGGCGCGAACCCGGCTCGTTCTCAACCGCAAGGGCTGGGATGGCGTCCGCATCGGCGATGCCGACCGGGTTCGCCAGCGGAGCCTCGTTCTCTATTCGCCCGCGACCGCCGGGGTGGCGAAGCGCCTGGCGGCCGAATTCGGCTTCGGGATCGCGAAGGATCCGCGGCCGGGACCGTTGACGGTGCTCCTCGGGCGCGACGCGATCGGTCGCGCCCGCTCAGCGAGCTGATGCTCCAGCTTCTGCTCGCGGCCGGAGTCGCGGCGGGCTCGCCGCCTTCGGACCGGCTGGCCGAGGCCGAGCACGCGATCAGCGCTGGGAGACTGGTGCAGGCGAGGGCGATGATCTCCGCGGCGGTCGCGAGCGGAGCGAAGGGCGAACCCGTAGAACGCCTGCTCGCGCATCTGGCCTACGCCTCCGGAAACAGCGGGGAGGCGCTCGCCCGCTACAAGGTGCTCGTGGGGCTGCATCCGACCGATGCGCTGATTGTCGAACGGGCGGGAATCTCGGCGATCAAGGTGGGCGAGGTTCAGCTGGCCAAGGGCCTCATCGATCACGCGACCTCCCTGCCTGGCGCCTCGTGGCGCAGCTGGAATGCGCGTGGAGTCATCGCCGATCTGCAAAGAGACTTCGAGACGGCCGACTCGTCGTATCAAAGGGCACTGGCCCTCGCTCCCGGCCAGGCGGAAATTCTCAGCAATCTCGGTTGGTCGCGCCTGCTTCGAGGAGATTGGAACGGCGCCCTCGCTCCGCTGCAGGAGGCTGCGAAGCTCGCTCCTAATTCCGTCCGGACGCGGAATAATCTCGAACTCGCCCGGGCCGCGGTAGCCGCCGACCTTCCGCAGCGCCGGCCCGGAGAATCCGAGGATTCCTGGGCGATACGCCTCAACGACGCGGGCATGGTCGCCGAGCTTCGGGGCGACAAGGCGCGGGCGGTGGCAGCCTTCGCCCAGGCGATCGAAGCGCGCGGCTCGTGGTACGAGCGGGCCGCGAACAACCTTCAAGCGGCGGGCGCAAAGGAGTGAATCTTCTCGCCGGATCGCCCGGCTGGATCGTCGGAATCCTGATTGCTTTGCTCGCCGCCGCGGCGGTGCAGGACGCGGTTCAGCTGAGAATCTCGAACCTGATCACCGTCTCGGCCCTCGTCCTGGCCGTGGTCGCGGCGGCCGTAACGGGCTTCCAGCCCAGCCTGGTGCAGAATGTCGTCGTCTTCGGGCTCGTCCTGACGGCCGGAGCCATACTCTTTTCTCGAGGGCTCTTTGGCGGAGGTGACGTCAAGCTGCTGGCGGCGGTGGCGCTGTGGGTGGATGCCGCAAGTGCGCTGTTGCTGATCGCGGCGATCCTCATCTGCGGAGGAATCCTGGCGCTTCTCATCCTGTTTCTTCGCGCCGCGGTGCCCCAATCCGTTGCGGACCGGGTGAGGACGCTGCAGCCTCGGGCGGGCATTCCCTATGGCGTCGCAATCGCGGCCGGCACCTTGGTCGCGATCGCGCTGTTCAGGTACGTATAGACCGGAAAGAGGATGCTACCGCCGCACGGTACCGGCGCACGCGGAGCGGTTGCCCGCCCGGCACTCGGCAACGGCCGCCTGCCAATCGGCATTCGCCTTCTCGACCTTCGCGCGCAGCTCGGCCTGTTTGGCCGCCATTTCCGTTTTCATCCGCTCATAGTCGGCGACCGCCTGCTGCTGTTTGGCGAGCTCCTGCTCATAGACCGCCAGCTTCTGCTCGTAGTCGACTTCCCATTGGGGCTTCGGCCCGGCGCCACGGATCTGCTGAGGCTCGATCGGCTTGCCGCTCACCGGCATCGCGAGGGCTTCCTGCTTCGGCTCGGCCGGCTTGGGCGCGGGTTTCGCCAGGGCGGTATCCTTGTCGCGCCTGGCCCGTTCAGGCTTCGCGGCGGACCGGACCGGACCGCTCCAGCCGGTCCTGATGAATCGGATCCCCGGATTTGTCTCGATCAGCACGTCGATGCGGTCATTCGCGAAGAGAAGGGAATCTTCGCGAGTGCAATCGAGGCTGGAAGCGCGAGGGTCGATCGAAGCCTGGACATGTTCGCGGAAGGCTTTCGGGAACGGGCCTTGCAGGAAGGCCCCGAACGCTGCCCGCCCGTCTTCGATCTCGACGACCTTGCTCAAATAGCTTTCGTAATTGCCCCCGGCCACCTGGCACCAGGCGTAGCTTGCCGCCCGGGCCTCGCCGCCGAGCCCCAGCAGCAACAGCGCCGCCGCACATCCGAGTGCCTTCACGTGAACCCCCGGCCCAAGCCCCCGATCCTGAGTAAGGCGCGTTTTCAGCTTTGCAACTCCTGCGCCAGGACGGTCCGATATCGAGCCGACCGGCACTCCACGGAT
>DASURT010000185.1:0-8383 GCA_036375515.1 Sphingomicrobium sp. | reverse complement strand
GCGTAGCCCTCGGCCGTGTCGCGGACGAGCCGCTCCTCGTCGCTCAATTGATGGTTGAGATCGAATGGATCCTGCCAGTCGAACGGCAGGATGGCAGGCTCAGCCACGTGCGCACTCCATGAAGGAAATCGAAGGGGCCTTAGCGGTCCCTCGACTCAGTTGCAAAACCCTACTCATTTCAAGGAGTTGTGGCAGTCCCGCAACGGGATTCGCGAATCTGAAAATTTGATTAACAAAAGTCTTTGCCAATGGATTCCCCACGGTAATGTGGCGAGTCGAGGGCATCCGCCCCCACACCACTGGCAATTGGAGGGGCCTGTGACCATGAACCGTTCGCGCGCGACCCGCGTCGCGCTTCTCGCCGCATCTTCATTGACCGCTCTGGCGCTTGCCGCGCCCGTCGCCGCGCAGGGCGCATGGTCCGTCGACAGCGACCGCTTGAGCGCGTCGGAAGCCGTAAGGGACATGGTCAATTCGGCGCCGATCGCGACGCCGCAGATCGTCACCAACGACGGGCCGTTCATCACGCCCGGCACCGGGACTCCGATCCCGGGCAGCAATCCGCCCGCGATCATCCCGGGCTCCGACTATGCGAACAGCGCGGACGTGCTCAGCACGGGCATCAACGGCATCGGCCAGATGATCACCATCGACCAGGTGAACACAACGGATGCCTTCCTCGGCCTTTGCACGGGCACCTTGATCAACCCGCGCACGGTGATCACCGCGGCCCACTGCGTCGATTCGGCTCCGGCCTATTTTTATGGAAGCAACACCGGCGGTGGCGGCGGCCTGTTCGGCCAGGTGGCGGCGCAGCTCAGCTCGACCAACGGAATCCCGATCAGCTTCGGCTTTTCGTCCACCAACCGCTGCCGCGGAGTCGCCGTCAACGGCTGCGCCACCGGCACCGGACCCTATGAAGCGTGGCGCGACGCCGGGTTCCAGACAGTGACCGACCTCGCCATCTATAACGGCAACCAGGTCTGGTATAATCCGATCGCTCCCACCGAGTTCGGACTTGCCGATATCGCCCTGGTGACGCTCGACCGCCACGTCGAGGACATTCCGACCTGGACCTTGCTGTTCTCGCCAGTGACCGAGTCCACCCATGCGACCCTCACCGGCTACGGCGGCGCCGGCGTCGGCACGTCGGGCATCGGCGATGCCGCAGGGATCGACTACCGGCGCCGTTCTGCCGAAAACATGCTCGATGCTTTGATGTCGTCGGTCGACTGGCTTCAGAGCCCGGCGATCTTCGGCCCGGACTTCCATGATTTCGACGCCCTGGCGCATTCGATGTACTGGTTCGACTTCGACGACCCGAACTTCAGCGTCATCGGAGCGATCACCAACCCGAACTTTTTCAACAATACGGCCCCGGAAGGCCAGCCCGACAACGGCTATTACGACTTCAATGGTCTCGGTGGTGCTGCGCTACCGCATGAGGGCATTACCGCAGGCGGCGACTCGGGTGGTCCTCTGATCGTCGATGAACTGTTCGACAGGCCGGTGGTCGCGGGCGTCCTCACCGGCAGCTGGTCGTTCGGAGGCAGCGCCTACTACGGAGAATTCTCCGTTTATCCGCCTCTGTTCCTCTACTGGCAGTCGATCGTCGCCAACAATCCTTACAAATATGTCTCGGCCAAGGCCGGTGACGGCGACTGGTTCGACCCCACGCACTGGGTCCAGGACATGGATCCCAATTACGCGGTCATCGACTCGAACGGCGATCTGGTGAACAGCCTTCCCGACGTCGCGCAACTGGGCCACGACAGCACCGCCGGCCGCTGGTCGAGCGACATCTGCTTCCTTGGTTTCTCCTGCTCGAACGTCACCGGAACCGCCTATCCGACCGGCGACGGCAATTACATCGTCGTGCCGGGCGGGCCGGGATCGACCAACTTCGTCCCGAACAATGTCGAGCCGGTCAACAGTCCGGTTCCCGTAGTCTATCGCCAGGCGCGCTATTACGACGTGACCCTGCGCGAAGGCGGTACGACGACGCTGGGCGGCAACGCCACGATCGACAAGCTGACGATCGACGGGGCGAGCATTGCCACGCGGCTGAACATCACGACGAGCGGTCGTCTCGACGTCTGGTCGGACTTCACGCAGCTCGGGGGTTGGACCAACGTCGACGGCAAACTGACGACAGGCGAAGCATTGATCGCGAGCGGCATTCTCAGCGGCTCGGGCACGATCGACCCGACCTACCTCACGGTGGTTGCGGGTGCCGTCGCTCCCGGGGGCGCCGGAATCGGTAATCTCACGGTCGCCGGCAACGTGATCCTTGCGTCGGCCTCCGGCCTGCTGATCGATCTCCGTCGCGGCACCTCCGACCTGCTCAAGGTGGTCGGCGATGCGGATAACGTCGGCGCGCTGGCACTGGGCGACGGTTCGCTGCTCCTCACCCAGGTGCCCGGCGCGACCGCCGCCCGGTTCGGCGAAACCTTCCTGATCGCTTCGGCGCAGGGCGGGGTGGCCGGCACCTTCGGCAGCGCCGGAATGACCTCGGGCGTCCTCGTTCCGCATGTCACCTACGCGCCCGACAAGGTCTATGTGACGCTAGGAGCGGCCAGCCTCGCTTCGCTTGTCGGCGGTAGCAACTCGACGGCTCTCGCCTTCGCGGGCGCACTCGATGCGCTGCGCGGCACGTCCTACAACAAGCTGTGGAACCTGTACGGCACCGTCGACTGGATGGACGCCAATCAGCTCACCACGACCTTCAGCGCACTGTCGCCGGCGGGCATCGTCGGTGAGACGCAGCTGATGCAGGACCGCCAGAGCCGGCAGCTGTTCGGGTCCGTCGGCGACCGCCTGTCTCTGCTCGGCACCGGCCAGGCCAGGGGCATCAGCTTCAACGGCGGAGCCGCGCCGCTGATGCGCAATCGCGACGGGATGTCGGCGAGCGCCCAACTCGGGCTGACCTCGACCGGCCAGGCGATCGACCTGCCGGCAGCCGGTGGGCTTACCGGCTTCGTCATGACCGGTAGCGACCATGTCCGCTCGAGCTACGGCGACATGCGGATGGGCGATGCGGGTCAGTACAACCGCTACTTCGCCTCGGGCCTCGAGGCGCCGATGGGCCAGGCGATCGTCGGAACCGCGATCGGCTATGCGGAATCGACCTCCAACGCCGGCTTCGATGAAGCCAAGTCGAAAGTCACCCAGGCCGCAGCCTACGCCAGCCTGCCGATCGGCGGCGGGGCCTATGTCGGCGGGGTCGTCGCGGCCGAGCGCGCCAGCACCGACGTCAATCGCCTCGGCACCGACACGGCGTCGACGTTCCGCCTGACGGGAGCGACGCGCTCGAGCCGGTACATGGCGACGGCCGAGGCGGGTTTCCGCACCGGCATTGGTCACGGACTCTCGCTCAATCCGCGCGCCCAGCTTGGAGTCAGCCATTATTCGCTGGGCGGCTTCCGCGAGGAGGGCGGCGAAACGGCGCTCGCGCTCGACGGCCTCAAGCTGAACCGGATCGAAAGCCGCATCGGCGCCAAGCTCGACGGTACGGCGATGCTCGGCAAATGGGCGCTCCGGCCCAACCTGCAGGCCGACTATGTCCGGCTGTTGTCTGGAGCGAACAACGGCCTCAGCGTCAGCTTTGCGGCGGCGCCCGAGTACAGTTTCGTCCTTCCGCTGACCAACGGCGGCAGCGGCTGGATGGAAGTCAAAGGCGGCGTGGAGCTTTCGCGCGGCGCGTTCACCATCGGCCTTTCGGGCCAGGCGACCGCCGGCGACGCTCCGATCGCCGACCAGCGTGGAGCCGTGGACCTGACGTTGCGCTTCTAAAGATCGAGATTTCGACTGAGGCCGGGGGGAAACGCCCGGCCTCTTTCTTTTGCCCTAGTTGGAAGGGGCGCTCGACCCGCCTCCGCCGAAGGTGTGCTTGATCGTCAGTCCGAAGTTGAGGTGGCGATTCCGCTCGCGAACCTCGTCGATGATGAAGGGGTTTGGATCGCCCCGGTTCGGATCGAACCGCAGCCGATGGCGGTTGCCGCTGGTCTCGAAGGCATTGTCGAGATCGAGCGTGATCGAGGTGCGCGGCCCCGGCCGGTACTCGATAAACGCCGTGCCATAGGGGCCGCCGTTGAAATTGGTGTCGAACTCGTCGGTGCGGAACAAGGTGAAGTGCCGGTAGTCGCTGATGACGAAGCCGTATGAGAAGGGGCCGAGGTCCCGCCGAACGTCGAAGCTCCATTCCCAGTTCGGGAAGAAGTCGCTGAAGTTACGCATCTCGTGGCTGATCGGGTCCTCGACCCGCGTCCGGCGGACGGTGCCGGTGAACTTGACCCGCAGACCCTTCCAATACCTGCCGAGCGGCGCATCGAGAGTCAGCCTGGCGAACGCGTGCTTGCCCGTGCCGAGGTTCCCCGGTGCATCGAAGAACTGGTGCGTTTCCGGGTCCTCGACGAGGACCCGATCCTGGAGCTTGCTGATCAGGTCGAAGCCGAGCTCGAGCTTAGCCAGCCCCTCGCCGAACAAGGGGTGGTCGGCGGTCGCGCGGAACTCCCAGGCGCGCTGCGGCTCCAGGTTTTCGTTGCCGGCATTGATCCGGTCCGCCGAAATTTCGGCGGTGGTGACGAAGTCGAAGAAGTCGAGCTGAGCGACCGTGCGCTTGACCGAAAACTGGGTGTGCCAATTATCACCGGGCTTCCAGTCGACGGTCACGCTGGGCTTCAGAAACTTGAGCCTGCGATCGGCGGTCGCGTCGCCGCTCACGGTCAGATGCGAAAATTCATAGCGAAGCCCGGCATCGACGCGCAGGGAAGAGTTCAACGATTTCCCGACGTTCACGAAGGCCTCGCCGCGAGTCTCCTTCACCTTGGCGCTCTCGATCGGCAGGTTTTCCTTGGTCCTGCTGCCGTCAGGCTGGATGATGAAGAATTCGGTCGTGTTGTTGAGCGTATTGAGCGCACCTTCGCCCCCAACCTCGAATGAAAAGCCGGCGAGGTCCTGCCGCGTCCAGGTGAGGCGCCCGATCGTCTCGTTCCTCTGGGCTTTCTGCGTCTGGATGAAGCCGCCGTTCTGGACCGCGCCGTTTTCGATCAAGCCGTTTCGCTGGGTGTAATCGTCCAGATAGTCGCGCTTGCGGCGTGTCGCGAGGCCGACGAGCTTGATCGCCCCGCCCGCGAGCGGCCGGGTCACGTCGCCACCGAGCTCGAACACCGGATTATCATAGTCCTGGATCAGATTGTCGTCGTGCGGTGGCCCGTCGGCGGGGGTTACCCGGTTGCGCTGGAAGAGGTCGAACTGGCCCGGCGACCAGCGCGCGTTCAAGCGAATGGCCTTGTCGTCCGCCCGCTCGAGCGCCCAGCTGCCCGAAACATACGGATTGAAGTCGTGATAGCTGTTGAACTTGCGCCGGAATTCGAGCGGAGCGCTGGTCCTGGCGTTCGTCAGCGTGTCCGTGCCTTCCTCATGGTTGAGGACATTGGCGAATCCGGCGGACAGGTTGACGGTGGATGCGCCGCGCCGGATGAGCGCCGAGACGGACCCGTCGGGAACGACCTTGCCCGTGTACAGTCGCCGGATCGACCCCGTCACGTTGCCGTCGATGCCGCCTTCCGCGGACATGATGATGTTGAGGACCTGGCTCCGGCTCGAATAGTCGGCGCCGAACAGGTCGCCGGGACCGACCTCGACCCGCGACACCCGCTGCGCCGGGATTCGCGACAGCGTCGTTTCGAGCGATTCCGCCTTCGAGCTCGGCCTTGCGCCGTTGATGACGACGTTTCCGGCCGCGGCCGCGAAGCCGCGGACGTCGGTGTCGCCGAGGTCGAGGTTGAAGCCCGGGACCCGACGCGCGATGTCGAGCGCCGTGCGCGGCGCATATTGCGCGAAGAAGCGTGCTTCATAGACCGTCGTCCGGCCGTTCTGGGCGGATGAGGCGGCCGGCTGGTCGCCGCCGGACGTGGTCTGGGCGAGGGCCGGGCTCGCGAGCGCGAGTGCCGATGCGCCGACAGTATAGAAGCTGATCGAACGCACTTGTGGATCCCCTGTTTTCGGTGGGTGCCGTCTATTTTCGCGGGCGGGGAACGGCGACGGAGGTTCGATCAACCGACAGACGATTCGACCGGCGCCGTGCCCTGCGTCACGAAGGGCGGGAGGAAGCTAGCGTCGGCTCCCGAAGAGCTTTCGTTGCATAAGCTCGCTCACCGGAGGGATCGCGCCGCCCGGCCGAAGGTCGACCGACTGGACGAACTCCGGCGTGATGTTCAGGGCCTTCAATTGCACGAGGGTCTCGACCGGAATGTTCCGGTATCCGATCCGCTCGAACCCGGCCACGAACTCCGGAGTAATGTCCAGCGCCTTGAGCTGCACCAGCTCGTCCGGATCGATGTTCGCATAGCCGATCCGGGCGAAGCCGCCGATGAAGTCCGGGGTGATGCCCAGGGCCTGGAACTGGACCAGAGTATCGATCGACGTGGGACGATAACCGGCCCGCGCCATGTCGGTGATGTAGCGGCCGGTGACTCCGACCGCGGTCAGCGCCACCAGCTGGCCGGCCGTCGGCGCCGGATAGCGGGCGGCGGCGAGCGCATCGATCAGCTCGCGCCGGACGCCGACCGCCATCAGGCTGAACGCCTGTTCGCGCGTCGGCCGGGCAATTCCCCGGCTCTCCAGCAATTGCATGAACGAGGGGTCCGGAGTGAAGCCGCAATTGCCGGCCGCGCGAGACTGGCCGCCCTCGCCGGTGCAGTCGAGGCGCCCGGCCTCGCGCACTACGGCAAAACGGATCGGTCGGGTGCCGACGCCACGAAACCCAGAGACGTCGAAGCCAATGAGCTGCGAGGGGGGAAAGGCGGCCGACCAGCGGCTTTCGTCTCGGCCGGAGCGGTCGTCGTCGCGAAAGGTGGCCTTGATCTGGCTCCCGTCATGCTCGGGTTCGAGCGTGAACCGGATCCAGTCGTTGGGCGAGGCGGTGCAGGCCGACGCCACCGAGACGGAAGCGAACAGCAAGGCCAGAATCATTGCGACAAAGCGGTTCATGGTCGGTCTCCTTCGTGATTCTTCGAGGCAAAGTCCGCCCGTTCGCCCGGGCCAGGCGTTCAGAAATTTCGGAAAAGTTCAGGAACTCAGTGGGTCAGGGCGATGATCGTGCGTCACCCGTCGCCGGGGTCGGGTTCGACGCCTGGAGCTGGAAACTTCGCCGGCCGCGGCGGGTTCGGCGGCCTTGGGGCCCGCGGCGGAACCGGCGCGGGCATGACCTTGAGGTCGTCGCCGTGAACTCCGACCGCCCACATTTCGACGATCTTGTCGGCATCGCGCACCGTGTGGCCCGACTTGCGGATCGAGATGACATAATTAGCCGGGACTCCGACTGCCCGGAGCTGGATGTAATCGTCCATGTTCGGCGGAATGCCCGCCGCCGTGAGCTGGCGGGCGTAATCGGGACTGAGCCCGACCGAACGCGCCTCGGTCAGCTCATCGGCATCGATCCTCGGAAAACCGGCAGCCGCGAGCGCGCGGGCATATTCCGGAGTGACGCCGACGGACTTCATGCTCACGAACTCGGCGGGATCGAGCGCCCGTAGCCGCGGGGAAACCGCGCGCATCGCGTTCACGTAATTGGCGTCGATCCCGACGGCCTTCATCTGGATGATCCAGTCGAGGTGATCGTCGACGCGCGGGTGGGCGCGGGCCGACGCGCGTGCCTTCGCAGTCGCGGCGTCCGCCTGGGCGAGCGCAAGCCCACGTGCCTTCTGTGCCGACGCTACAGCTTCGGCGATCGCGGCGGAGCGCGCTTCGCGATCGATCTGGACCTTTGTCGGGGCGACCGCCGCGACCGCGGTCGAGACGGAGGTGGACACGCCGTCGGCAATGATTCGCGGCAGGTCGGTCGGCGTCGCGTCGGCGCCAGCGTCGTTTGACCCGGTCAGCCCCGCTTTCTCGCCGCGCGAGGATTTGCCGGTGGCGCCGCCGGCCGGAGTCAGGGTCAGGGCCGCGAGCGGGGCGGCGACCAGCACCGCACCGACGAACACCCCGAACGCGAACGGCCGGGCGGCGGGGGCGCGTGCCGATCCGCTATCGAGCACTCGGGCGACTCGGCGCGCAAGCGAGCTTTTCGACGGTGCCACGCCATGAGCTCCGAGCAGAAGGCCGGGGCAGTCGTGGCGGGCCACGCCGACCAGCAATTGCGCATAGTCGGTATCCGCGATGTTCGCTCCAAGGACCGCGTCGTCGGCGGCTTCCTCCCGCAGCTGGTGCGCTTCCCGGGCGAGCATCCACACGAACGGATTGAACCAGAAGAGTGCGGTCGCGACCCGGGCGAGCAGGAGCTTGATCCAGTCGAGCCGGGCGACATGGGCAAGTTCGTGCGCAATGATCGCTTCGGCTTCTTCCGACGCCTCGACCGCGCGCGAGTTCAGGAGAATCACGG
>DASURT010000184.1:0-7416 GCA_036375515.1 Sphingomicrobium sp. | reverse complement strand
CGGTTCGCGTCTCGCACTTCCCCCGGATGCTCACCCCGTGACGTCGATCGACACGGCAAATCCGTCATGCTGAACTTGTTTCAGCATCCATTGCGGAGACCGCGCTGCAGTTGACTTGATGGACCCTGAAACGAGTTCAGGGTGACGGCCGTGTCTTAAGCCAGCTTATCCGCGTAGATCATCCGGCCGCCGGCGAGCTTGCGCATCACCGACCACTGGTCGTCTCGGCTGAACGCGAAGCAGCCCTCGGAGCGGCCGAGCTTGCCGTGGATCGCGATCATCTCGGGCTCGGCGTACCAGGCGTTGTGGATGACGATCGCCCGAGGTTCGGCGTTGTAGTTCGACCAGTCGAGGCCGCGGGTCTTCAGCGAAAGGCCGTACTTGCCATGGTAATAATCGCCGGTCGTGTAGGTGCCGTTCGAGCTCGCGTAGCTGCCGAAATCATTGGAGAAGCGCTCGACGAACCCGGAATGATCGGGGTCGGAGCCGCGGCCGTGCGCGACGCGATAGCTCTCGACCTGTCCACTGCGCAGGTCGACGACGTGGAAGCGCGGTTCACCCGACCCCTTCGAGAAATCGACGATTCCGACATTGTCACGAGGCCCGATACGGTGCGAATCCAGCGCGGCCCTGGCGCGGGCGAAGAGCTGCGGGTCGATTCCACCCGGAGCGCTGGGGGTCGCGAGCGGCTGGGCGGCGAGCGCACCGGGCGCGTTGCGGATGCCGAAATCGGTTGCGGGCGGCGTCAGGACGCCCGGCAAGACACTCGAGCTGGCTGCCGAGGAAAGGACGGCCCCCGCGGCGCCCATTGCCCCCAAACGCAACATTTCCCGACGATTCAACGGCACTCGTACCCTCCCGAACGAAGCGACCGGTTTATCATTCAATGGGTTAATGGCCGATAACCTATAGGTTCAGGTTGCTCGGCCCATCGTCGGAGGCACTCAACTCGTCGCACCGCCCACAAAAAGTGCACGAAAGTGCAACGGGTTGAATGGCGGGAACCGCCCTGCTAAGGCCCCGCGCACCGCCGCAGGCCGAGCCTCCGGAGGCCGATGTCGTGCCGCCATGAAACGGGCACGACCGCTCAACAGAGGAATTCGGCCGCGAGAGGCCGGCGATAAGGGAGTTGACGGTTATTTATGCAGATCATCGTTCGCGACAATAATGTCGAGCAGGCGCTGCGCGCGCTCAAGAAGAAGCTGCAGCGCGAGGGCGTCTACCGCGAGATGAAGCTGCGCCGTCACTATGAGAAGCCGTCGGAGAAGCGCGCCCGCGAACGCGCCGCCGCGATCCGCCGCGCCCGCAAGCTCGAGCGCAAGCGCGCCGAGCGCGAAGGCGCCCGCTAGACACAGCGGCAAGAAGCAGTGTCCGTCGCCGAAGCCGCCCAGCGACCCGCCTCCAAAGGCCGGGCGGTGACGCTGTGGCTCGGCTTCATCATCATCATCGCCGCCGGGTTCGGCCTTGCCTGGCTCGGCGCGCAATCGGTCAAGGCCCGTGTCGTCCAGGTGCAGACGGTCAAGGCCGGCGAAGGCCCGCTGATCCGGCCCGAGGACGGAGTCCTCATCGAATATGAGGGGCGGCTCGAGAACGGCACCGTGTTCGAATCCACCGACGGCAAGGGGCCGGTTCCCCTGATTGCCGGGCAGACCGTCCCGGGCTTCACCGAGGCGCTGACCCGGATGCAGCGCGGCGGCCGCTACCGGATCCATATCCCCGCCAAGCTCGCCTATGGCGCGAACCCGCCGCCGGGCGCCCCGATCCCGCCCAACGCCGACCTCGAGTTCGACGTGCACGTCGTCCAGATCGTGCCCAACGCGGCGTCGATGATGCAGGGCCAGCCGCAGCAATAAGGCTTAGGCCGAGGACACGACCTCCGGCCCTTCCCCTTCCTTCGCCGCCTGGCTCTTGCTGACGTCGACCAGCACGACCTTCAAGGTCGCGAGGATCGGGTCGGCGAACAGCACGCCGAGGATTCCGAACAGCGCCCCCATCAGCAGCTGCATCGCCAGCACGAGCGCGGGCGGAAGGTCGACGGTACGCCGGGCGATGTAGGGCACGACGAGATAGCCGTCGATGTTCTGCACGAAGAAATAGACGAAGATCGCATAGACGCCCTCGTGCGGCCCGGCGGAAAAGCCGACCGCGATCATCAGGACGCCGGACGTGATCGCGCCGATGTTCGGGATGAAGGCCAGGAGGCCGGTGACGAGGCCGAGCAGCGCCGCCATCGGCACTCCGCCCAAGCTCAGCATGATCCAGGTGAACAGCCCTTCGAAGACCATTCCGACGAGACGTCCGAACAGCAGCCGGCGGAGCGTGAACCCGACATGCTCGGCGCAGCGGTAGAAAGCGGTGCGGTACCGCAGCGGCAGCATCCAGGCGATCCCGCGGTCGTAGATGCGCGGCTCGGCGGCGAGAAAGATGCCGATCACGATCATCGCAATGACGCTTCCGATCGCGCCGACCGCGCTCCCCACCGCGCTGGTCAGCCGGCCGACGGAGCCGAGCAGCTCGCTCCCGAGGTTGGCCGGCGGCCCGCTTGGAACGAGTCCGAGCGACGATGCGAACTCGAACAGCCGGTCGAACTGGGCGGTGACGACCAGGCGAAGCTGCTCGAACTGCGCGGCGATCGTGGTCCCGGTGAGCCAGAAGACCCAGCCGATGAACCCGAATCCGATGAGGATGGTGAGCAGCAGCCGCCAACCGCGCGGGATCGGCAGGACGCGGCCGAGCAAGCGCGTCCCGCCGTCGAGGAAAACGGCGAAGATCGCGCCGCCGACGATCAGCAGCAGCGGCTGGGCGAGGACGATGATGCCGACGATGACCAGCGCCATCCCGAACCACACCGCCGCCTTGGCCAGCTCGCGCCGGACCAGGGGATCGCGGAACTCCGCCGGACCTGGCCGCTCGATGTGAGGCTCGGTCGTCGGCGGGCGCGATGGCATCAGTTGCTCCTGAGCGAGGTCCCGGCGCGGCCCGAACGGAAGGAATCGACCCAGCTCAGCGGGTTCCACCACTCGGTCGTGCCGTCGAGTGAGAAGGTGATGAACTCGGCGCGGCCGCCGATATTCTCCCACGGGACCGCGCCGCCGAGCCCACCCTGCCATTCGGGAACCCGGCTATCGGCCGAATCGTCGCGGTTGTCGCCCATCAGCCAGAGGTGGCCGGCCGGGACCCGGATCGGCCCGAAATTGTCCTCGGCCGAGCGGCCCAATTCCACCGTTTCATAGCTGCGCCCGTTGGGCAGCGTCTCGCGAACGACCGGCACCCGGCAATACATTTTCCCGTCCGGTCCACGGACGCGGAAATTGTAGAGCGCGGGGTCGCGCTCGGAGCCGCACGGCGAATTGGCGTCGACCGGGATCATCGCAGGCGGCTGGGCGTCGCGCCTCACTCGCTGACCGTTGATGACGAGCGTTCCGTCGCGCATCGCGATGATGTCGCCGGGGAGGCCGATGACCCGCTTGATGTAATCGGTGCGCGTGCCGGGCGGAGTGACGATCACGACGTCGCCGCGTTTCGGCAACCTGCCGAACAGCCGGCCCTCGACATGCGGGAAGACGTGGAAACTCGGGGAGACCCACGACCAGCCGTAGGGATATTTGGTGACCACCAGCCGGTCGCCGGTCAGCAGCCCCGGCATCATCGATTCGGACGGGATGTAGAAGGGCTTGGCGACGAAGCTGTGGAAGGCGAGGACCGCCAGCAGGACCCACAACAGGCCCTTGACCTCGCGCCACAGGGCCGAGCCCTTCGATTCCGGCTTGTCTTCGGACGAAGCCGCCTGGTCGGCGCTCGTCTCGGGAACACTATCGTTCAACAGCTCACGGCTCCAGCTTGCGGGCGGTCAGGATCACGAAGGCCTGCGCCCAGGGATATTCGTCGGTCAAAGTCAAATATATGTCGATGGCGTGGCCTTCCGGCGCAAGGGCGTCAAGCCGCGCCTTCGCTCCTCCGGTGAGCCGTAGCGTCGGCTGCCCGGACGGAAGATTAACGACGCCGATGTCCTTCATGTGGACGCCGCGCCTGAAGCCGGTGCCGACCGCCTTGGAGAACGCTTCCTTGGCGGCAAAGCGCTTGGCGAGCGTGCCCGCCGTGGTGAACGGGCGCCGAGCCGCCTTGGCGCGCTCAACGTCCGTGAACACGCGGCCCAAGAACTTGTCGCCCCAGCGGTCGA
Organism: Sphingomicrobium sp.; assembly: GCA_036375515.1. Classification (GTDB taxonomy): domain Bacteria; phylum Pseudomonadota; class Alphaproteobacteria; order Sphingomonadales; family Sphingomonadaceae; genus Sphingomicrobium. Next base: position 3,236 of record DASURT010000184.1, on the reverse strand, counting down.
GCGACTTCTGGATGCGCTCGATGTTGCATAGGTCCGAGCCGATCCCGACGATCATCTCCCCTCTCCCGTGCACGGGAGAGGGATGGAGGCGCGAAGCGCCGGGAGGGTGAGGGTTTGCCTTGCCAGGGAAGAAAAGACCCTCACCCCAACCCTCTCCCGCTCGCGGGAGAGGGGACGGTCCCTCGCGCTTCATCCATCAGCGCTCGCATCCGGCGGACGCTGGCGTCGAGACCGGTGAAGATCGCCTCGCCAATCAGGAAATGGCCGATGTTCAATTCGGCGATCTGCGGGATCGCGGCGACCGGAACGACATTGTCGAAGGTGAGGCCGTGACCGGCGTGCGGTTCGATGCCGTTCTTGACCGCAAGCGCGGCGCAGTCGGCGATGCGCTTCAATTCGATCGATCGCTTCTCGCCTTCGACATGGGCGTAGCGCCCGGTGTGGAACTCGACGACCGGAGCGCCGAGCCGCACTGCGGCTTCGACCTGCCGTTCGCTGGGTTCGATGAACAGGCTGACGCGGATCCCGGCATCGCCGAGCCGCCGGACAAACGGGAGCAGCCAATCGAACTGCCCCTCGGCATCGAGCCCGCCCTCCGTCGTCCGCTCCTCGCGCTTCTCGGGGACGATGCAACCGGCGTGCGGCCGGTGACGCAAGGCGATGTCGAGCATCTCCTCGGTCGCGGCCATTTCGAGGTTCAGCGGCAGGCCGATCTCGGCCATCAGCCGGTCGATGTCCGCGTCGGTGATGTGTCTGCGGTCCTCGCGCAGATGGGCGGTGATCCCGTCGGCACCGGCGTCGGCCGCGATATGCGCCGCGCGCACCGGGTCGGGATGTGTCCCGCCGCGCGCGTTCCGGATGGTCGCGACATGGTCGATATTGACGCCGAGACGGAGACGCTGGGTCACGCGGCGGCACGGCTCCCCGGCTTGACCGGCGGGATCGCCGCGAGCTCGGGCGGAACCGCGTCCGCCTGATAGGTCGGGACGTCGATCCGGATCAGGGGATGGAAAGGCACGCCAAGATCGGCATCTCCGCCCGAACGATCGACCAGCGAGGCCTCGGCGACGACCTCCCCGCCCGCGGCGCGGACCGCCTCGATCGCCTCGCGCGAGGAAAGGCCGGTGGTGACGACGTCCTCGACCATCAGCACCTTGGTGCCCGGATCGATGCGGAAGCCGCGGCGCAGCTCGAAGGTGCCGTGCGGCCGCTCGAGGAACATTGCCGGCTTGCCCAGCGCGCGGCCCATCTCATGGCCGATGATCACTCCGCCCATCGCCGGGGAGATGATTGTCTCGACAGAATCGCGCACCTCCGCCGGAAGCCTCGCGGCGAGCTCTTGCGCCAGCCGCTCAGCGCGGGCCGGGTCCATCAGCACGCGCGCGCATTGCAGGTAGCGCGGGCTCCTGAGGCCCGACGAAAGGATGAAATGCCCCTCGAGCAGAGCGTCGGCCGCGCGGAACTCGGCGAGGATTTCGTCGTCGGTCATCATATCGGAAACGGCCATTAGGCCGCGGCGGCGACCCCTTCAACACCCGCGGGAGAGAGGCGCCAGAGGCGGTCTTGAGGCTCGTGGAACCCGCGCCTATAGGAACCGGCAACAACGGCGGCGCGGCTTCTCGCGCCTCCGGTTCCACCGACGTCACCGGGGTGAAGATGAGACTGATTGGATGGGCGATTGCCTTGGCCGCGGCCGGGCTCACACCTGCAGCGGCCCAAGGGCCAGTGAGTTCGCCGGCGAGCGCGCCCGCCGAAAATGCCGCGACCGCCGCGCCGGCGACTCCGGCCGCCGCGCCCCCGGCGGTCATCCCCGGAAGCGTCGGTCACATGATCCCGACGCCCAGCGTCGGCGAGCCCGACGGCCGCACGGGGCTCCAGGACCAGGTGACTCCGATCGGCGAGGAAGCCGCCGCGTTTCACGACAACTGGCTGCTTACGGTGTGCGCGATCATCAGCGTCATCGTGCTCGCGCTCCTGCTTTTCGCGATCGTCCGCTATCGCCGCGGCGCCAACCCGACGCCCTCGCGCAACTCGCACAACACGACCGTCGAGGTGATCTGGACCCTGGTCCCGGTCCTGATCCTGGTCGCGATCGCGATTCCCTCGATCCGGCTATTGCGCCACCAGTACACGCCGCCGCCCGCCGACGTGACGGTCAAGGTCACCGGCCACCAATGGTACTGGTCCTACGAGCTGCCCGATTATGGCGTATCGTTCGACAGCTACATGCTGAAGGAGGCGAATGACCCGACGCGGCAGGCGAGCCAGCGCGCCCGGACCGACAATGACGGACCGCCGCTGCTGGCGGTCGACGAGCGCCTGGTGATCCCGCAGGGCAAGGTCGTGAAGTTCATCATCACCGCCGATGACGTGATCCACAGCTTCGCGGTGCCCGCCTTCTGGATCAAGCAGGACGCGAACCCCGGCCAGCTGCACGAGACCTGGGCGAAGGTCGACCGACCGGGCGTTTATTTCGGCCAATGCTCCGAGCTTTGCGGAGCGCGCCACGGTTTCATGCCGATCTCGGTCGAGGTGACCTCTCCGGCGAAGTTCGCCGAGTGGGTCGCCTCGAAGGGCGGGAAGATGCCCGGCGCCGCGCCCGCCGCGACCCCTGCGGCTACTCCGGCCGCCGCCGGGCCCGTCGCGCAGGTCCCGGCCGGCCAGACCGTCGCCAATCGCGCGACCGCGCAGAACTAAGAGAGCGAAGAGAGCATAATGAGCACGACCGCCGACGCACTCCATCTGAGGCCGCACGAAGCGCATGACGCGCATGACGCGGATCACAAGCCGGGATTCTTCACCCGCTGGTTCATGTCCACCAACCACAAGGACATCGGCACGCTCTACCTGATCTTCGCGATCATCGCCGGGATCATCGGCGGCGCGATCTCGGGCATCATGCGCTGGGAGCTGATGGAGCCTGGAATCCAGGTCCTGAACCACGCCTGGCCGATCGGCGCCGGCACGGCCAACTTCGACGAGTGGACCCATCATTGGAACGTGCTGATCACCGCGCACGCGCTGATCATGATCTTCTTCACGATCATGCCGGCGATGATGGGCGGCTTCGGCAACTGGTTCGTTCCGCTGATGATCGGTGCGCCGGACATGGCGTTCCCGCGGATGAACAACATCAGCTTCTGGCTGCTGGTGCCCGCGTTCCTCCTGCTCCTCGGCTCGACCCTGGTGTCGGGCGGCACCGGCCTCGGCGCCGGAACCGGCTGGACGCTTTACGC
>DASURT010000183.1:0-3568 GCA_036375515.1 Sphingomicrobium sp. | reverse complement strand
ACTCGACCCCGCCCCGGCGCATGTCCTCGACGAACACCCCGAGCTTGTCGGTCAGCGCCATGTCGAAGCTCATCGAGGCGGCGTAGAATTCTGCGCGGTGATGCGCTTTCAGCCACGCCGTCTGGTACGCGATGAGCGCGTAGCCGGCCGCGTGGCTCTTGTTGAAGCCGTAGCCCGCGAACTTGTCGATCAAATCGAACAATTCGGACGCCTTGTCGGCGGGAATGCCGTTGCGGCCGCAGCCCTCGACGAAGCGGCCGCGCTGCGCGTCCATCTCCGCCTGGATCTTCTTGCCCATCGCCCGGCGCAGCAGGTCCGCTTCGCCGAGGGAATAGCCGGCGAGCAGCTGCGCGGCCTGCATCACCTGCTCCTGATAGACGAAGATGCCGTAGGTCTCGGCGAGAATCTCTTCGAGCAGGGGGTGCGGATATTCGATCGGCGTGCGACCATTCTTCCGATCGCCGAACATGCCGATATTGTCCATCGGCCCCGGCCGATAGAGCGCGACGAGCGCGATGATGTCGCCGAAGCTGGTCGGCCGGACCGCCGCGAGCGTTCGTCGCATTCCCTCGGATTCGAGCTGGAAGATACCGACCGCGTCGCCGCGCTGGAGCAGTTCGTAAACCGCGGGATCGTCCCAAGACAGCTTCTCGAAATCGACCTCGACGCCCTGGCTTGCGAGGAGGCGCTGGCCTTCCTTCAGCACCGACAGGGTCTTGAGGCCGAGGAAGTCGAACTTCACGAGGCCCGCCGCCTCGACATACTTCATGTCGAACTGAGTGACCGGCATGTCCGAGCGCGGGTCGCGGTAGAGCGGGACCAGCTCGTCCAGCGGCCGGTCGCCGATCACGACGCCCGCGGCGTGGGTCGAGCTGTGACGCGGCAGGCCTTCGAGCTTCATCGCAAGGTCGAACAGGCGCTTGACGTCGCTGTCGCTGCGATATTCGGCCTGGAGCTCGGGAACCTCCTTGAGCGCGCGCTCGAGAGTCCACGGATCGGTTGGATGATTGGGCACCAGCTTCGCGAGGCGGTCGACATGGCCGTAGCTCATCTGCAGCACGCGCCCGGTGTCCTTCAGCACGGCACGTGCCTTCAGCCGCCCGAACGTAATGATCTGCGCGACCCGGTCACGCCCATATTTCTGCTGGACGTAGTGGATGACCTTGTCCCGGTGGGTTTCGCAGAAATCGATGTCGAAATCCGGCATGGACACGCGCTCGGGATTAAGGAACCGCTCGAACAGCAGGTTGAGCGCGATCGGGTCGAGATCGGTGATGGTGAGCGCCCAGGCGACGACGGAGCCCGCGCCCGATCCGCGGCCAGGCCCGACCGGGATGTCGTTCGCCTTGGCCCATTTGATGAAGTCGGCGACGATCAGGAAGTAACCCGCGAACCCCATTCCGTTGATGATGTCGAGCTCATATTCGAGGCGGTCGAGATAGGGTTGGTGCTCCTCCGGCGGACGGCCCTTCAGCCGTTCCGCGAGTCCGGCGCGCGCATCGCGGCGGAGCTGATCGTCCTCGTCGTCGCTAAGCCGCGGAAGGATCGGCTTGCGCTGCGGCGCCGCGACCGCGCAGCGCCGGGCGATCACCGCGGTGTTGGCGAGCGCTTCGGGCAGGTCGGCGAACAGTTCGGACATCGCCGCGCCGTCCTTCAGCCAGGCGTCGGCCGAGGACGATACGCGGTGCGCGCTCTCCACATATTCCGAATGCGCGATGCACAGCATCGCGTCATGGGCGGCGTGGAAGGCGGGGTCCGCGTAAGCCGCGGGGTTGGTTGCGACGAGCGGCAGGCCGCGCGCAAAGGCGAGCTCGATGAGCGCCTCCTCGGCAGCCTCCTCGACCGGATGATGGCGGCGGATGATCTCCATGTAGAGCCGGTCGGGGAACAGGGCCTGGAGCCGGTCCAGATAGGCTTCGGCCTTGTCGCGCTGGCCGTCGGCGAGCAGCCGGGCGGCTGCGCCTTCCGCGCCGCCCGTCAGCGCGATTAGTCCCTCGCTCAGCCCGCCGAGCGTGTCGAAAGGAACATGCGGATCAAGGTCGGCCGGGCGGTCGAGATGCGCCGAGGACACCAGCTTGCAAAGGTTCGCATAGCCCCGGTCGTCCTTGGCGAGCAGGACGAGCCAGTCGATCGCCGCCTCGCCGCCAATCTCGGGCGGGCGGGCGACCGCCAGCAACGCCCCGATGATCGGCTGCACGCCCTTGGAGAAGCAGGCGTCGCCGAACGGCATCGCGCCGTAAAGTCCGTTGCGGTCGGTGAGCGCGACCGCCGGAAAGCCGAGCTTCGCCGCCTGGCTGGCGATGGTCTTGGGCTCCATCGCCCCCTCAAGCATCGAGTAGGACGAAAGCACGTGAAGCGGAACGTAAGGTTGATTCACACCACGAATATGAGGGGCCAAGCCTAATCAGGAAAGCGGTACCGAGCCGGTTTTCCACACTTATGTCACCCCAGCGAAGGCTGGGGTCCATGTCAGGCCGCTGCGCCTCACTTCAGAGACATGGATGCCAGCCTTCGCTGGCATGACGATCACCGTGACGGCTGGAAGCGCCCTTCCATGATGTCGCGGATTTCGCGCATCCGGCCGACATAGGCATCGCCGATGCACTGTCGGGTCGCACAGCCGTCGCGATAAGCGAGAAAGCGGTTGCGAGTCGCCTGAAGCTGCCGGTGCTGCTCCTCCGTCGCGTTTCCGATCGCGCGCCGGTATTGAGTGGTCATCGTGAGGTCGAGGGCCGAGAGTCCCGTGTCGGAGCAAACCGCGATCTCGCCCCGGGTCCGCGCCTTAGAGCAATCGAAGCTCGGTCTTCCCGGATAGGAGCTGGGGGGACCTGGCTGCACAGCGGCGGACTCCGACGCCGCGACATTTTCCTCCGGCGCGACGAGATTGTCCTCGGCAGGCGCCGGGGGCGGCTCCATGACTCGCGCAAGCGTCGCCAGCGCACTGACGATTGGGTCCGCGTTGCGCAAAACGACGTTGCCGCTCTCATCGACCGTATAGTCGATGTTCGCCGTCAGGGTGCGCCGTCCGCCGGCGACCGCGACTCCCGGAGGCAGATCGAGCGAGAGCGAGGCGGAGCAATTGAGGGCGCCGGTCGCGCTATCCTCGCTCTCCATCACCGAATTTTCCATCCGCACCACGGCGGCAGCGGCGATGCCCTCGTAGGCCGCCCGGTCGCTGGCACGGACCTGCGCGGCCCGGCGGAACAGCTCGCGCTTGATGTCGTCGTAGGTCGCCTTGCTCGAGCAGCGCTTGTCGGCGCCGGCGACGTCGGGCTGGGCGAGGTTGACCTCCTCGTCGCTGAGCTTGTCCTGGTCGGGATTCTGCCTGCTCGCGAAGAAGACGATCAGGAGCAGGAGCACCGCGAGCCCGCCCACGAGCGCGATGAGCGTTCGGTTCGGGCGCCGCGGCGACGGGCTCGGCCTGGGCTCCTCCGCCATTATTCGAGCCGTCCTTCGTGCAGCCGGACCACCCGGTCCATCTTCGCCGCCAGGCGCTCGTTATGGGTCGCGACCAGCGCCGCGCTCCCCTCGTCGCGCACGAGTCTCAGGAACTCGGCCAGGACCGCGT